>JAXDFS010000229.1:0-5944 GCA_034665465.1 Solirubrobacteraceae bacterium | reverse complement strand
CCGGGCAGCGCGTCCTGGTACGCGCCGAACGTCGCCTCGCGGATCGAGGCCTCGAGCGCCAGCTGGGTCAGGGGATCGGGCTGACCCTTGCAGAACTGACACCGGAAGATGTAGCGCACGGACATTTCGAAACCGTCATTCCCGAAAAACCCGTCGGGATCTCGCAGGCGAGCCACCTTACCGCGGGGCCGGCGGGCCACGTGGACACTGCGTCCGCGGGCTGGACGAGCGGGCCATCGGGGGCGCCCGATCTTTGGACAGCGCGGCTATCTGCCGCGCGCGCTGGGCGGGGATGCCCGTGTTCATGGCCGGCATCCCGCTCGACGGCGCGGCATCACCCACGCACGATCACGGAGATCTCGAGTCGCTGGGGTACACGCAGGAGCTGCGCCGGGGGCTCGGGCCGTTCGCGTCCTTCGCGTCGGGGTTCTCGTTCGTCTCGATCCTGACCACCGTGTTCGAGCTGTTCGCGTTCGGCTTCGGATTCGGCGGGCCCGCGTACTTCTGGACGTGGCCGCTGGTGTTCGCGATCCAGTTCTGCGTCGCGCTGACGTTCGCCGAGCTGTCGGCGATCTATCCGATCTCGGGCGCGGTGTATCAATGGACGCGGAGGATCTCCAGCGAGCTGCTCGGCTGGATGGCCGGGTGGCTGATGCTGGTCGGCTACACGATCAGCGTCGCGGCGCTCGCGATCGCGCTGCAGCTCGTGCTGCCGGGGGTCTGGAGCGGGTTTCAGCTCGTCGGCGGCAGCTCGGCTCCGACGTCGCACAGCGGCGCGCTGAACGCGATCGTGCTCGGCACGATCTGCATCCTGATCTGCATGACGATCAGCTCCTTCGGCGTCACGCGGATGGCGTACTTCAACCGGATCGGCGTCTCGATCGAGATCTTCGGCGTGTGCACGCTGATCGTGCTGCTGCTGGTGCACGCCGTGCGCGGGCCCGGTGTGGTGCTGCACACCACCGGCGTTCAGGGGCACGGCAGCTATGTCGGGCCGTTTCTCGCGTCGATGCTCATGGCGGCCTACGTCATGTACGGCTTCGACAGCGCCGCCGAGTTGTCGGAGGAGACGACCGAGCCGCGCAGGACCGCGCCGCTGGCGATCAGGCGCTGCATGCTGGTGTCGGCGATCGGCGGCGGGCTGCTGATCCTGGCCACGCTGATGGCCGCCCCGAGCCTCACCTCGGGGACGCTGGCAAGCGACGGCATCGCCTACGTGATCAAGGCCCAGCTCGGCGACGTGCTCGGGCGCATCCTGCTCGCGACCGTCGCGGTGTCGATCTTCTCGGCGACACTTGCGATCTCGGCCTCCGGCGCCCGCGTCATGTTCAGCATGGCGCGCGACGGGCGCCTGCCGTTCGCACGACAGCTCGCGATCGTCTCGGCACGCCATGCAACCCCGCTCGTGCCCGGGATCCTCGTGAGCGTGCTGTCGATCGGGGTGCTCCTCATCAACCTCGGCAACACGCAGATCTTCGCCGCGATCTCCAGCGTGGCCGTCGTGATCGTCTACCTCGCGTACCTGCTGGTCACGATCCCGCTGTTCGTCCGTCGCGTACGCGGCCGATGGGACGCCCCGGACAGGACGGACACCTGGTCGCTCGGGCGCTGGGGCGTGCCGGTCAACCTCGTGGCGATCGTCGGCGGGACGTTTCTCGTGATCGACGTCGGCTGGCCGCGCATGGCCGTCTACAACCCGCCGCCCGGACACCCGCACTGGTACCTGCACTACCTCTCGCTTCTGTTCCTGGGCCTTGTCGTGGTCGTCGGCGCCTTCGCCTATCCGCTGATGAGACACCAGCAGGGCTCCGCCACCGGGATCGCGCCCGCGCACCGTCCGCGCGCGGCCGCCACCGGCGAGCCGGCGGGCCAGCTCAGCGTCTGAAGGTCGCCGGCGAAGGCCCCGGAAGCGCTCCGCTCCACACCAGCATTCCCGTGGGGCGATCGGGGACCACGTCTCGAAGGCGGCGCAGATCCGGACCGTGCCGCAAGCACGCCCGCCGCCTGCCGGACCCAACTCGACACCGGCGATCGTGGCCGTTACTGTCGTATGGGGCGCAGCCGATGGCCTCGCTCTGAGAGGCTATGCCTGGAGATCGACGGGTAGTCGTCAGGGGCCGGTCCGCGCACGGTCACGTCGAGGAGCTTTACCCACATGAACCATCAGCGGCATGTCGTGCCAGGGAGCCCGAGTCCATGTCGCTGAGCCCCTGGGTCGCCGTCGACGTCGACACGGTTCCGTCCCAGCGTGCCCGCGAGCTGCGCGACGCGTGGGAGGACTTCGTCGACGACCGCCTGCAGGGCGACGACGAGGACCCCGGTACCCCCGGCGTCCGCGGCCCGATCGTGGATTCCTGGCTGCGCTCGCGCGAAGCCGGCGTGGATCCCAGCGGGCGCCTGCCCGCCATGTCGGTCCTCGAGCTCAACGGCGCCCGCGCCGTGTGGGACGAGCACCCCCTGCAAGGCGCCAGCCCGCTGATCGAGCAGTGCATGGCCGAGACCCTCCTCGACGCCGACAACCTGCTCGTGGTCTCGGACGCCGACGGCATGCTGCTGAGCATCAAAGGCAACACCCGGCTGCGAAACCGCGCCGCCGACGACATGAACTTCGTCGAGGGCGCGCTCTGGAGCGAGGGGTCGGCGGGGACCAACGCCATCGGCACCGCGATGGCCGCCGCCCACGCCGTGCAGGTCTTCGCAGCCGAGCATTTCACCGAGCCCGTCCAGCGCTGGACCTGCTCGGCGGCCCCCGTGCTGGATCCCGCCACCGGGCAGATGCTCGGCATCATCGACCTGACCGGCGACTTCAGCGCTGTGAACCCGCTCAGCCTGGCGGTCGTCGTGGCGACCGCCCGCGCGGTCGAGGAGCTGCTGCGCGGCCAGCTGCACGAGCGCGACGACCGCCTGCGCACGCGCTATGCCGAGCTGCTCGGACCGGCGTCGGCCGGCGCCGCGCTGGTGACCGGGACGGGCCGCATCCTCCTCGACCCCGGACGCCGCTGGGCGCGCGTCGCGCTCGAGGCGATTCCCGCCGGCGGCGGCGTGCTCGCGCTGCCGTCGGGCATCGAGGCGATCGCCGAGCCGATCGCCGAGGACGACGTCTACGTGGTGCGCCAGAACAGCCGCTCGTCGCGGCCCGCCCGCCCGCGCCTGGAGCTGCGCGTGCTCGGCGACGAGCCCCCGGAGGCCCGCGTCGACGGCGTCGCGCTGCGCCTGCGCCCGCGCCACGTCGAGATGCTCACGATCCTCGCGCTGCACCGCGGCCATCTCAACGCCGAGATCATGTGCGCGGAGCTCTACGGCGACGACGGGCATCCTGCAAGCGTCCGCGTCGAGATGTCGCGGCTGCGCCGGCTGCTGCCCGACCTGATGGAGTCGGAGGGATACCGCCTGACGGGGCCGATCGCCAGCGACGTCCGGCGCGTTCGCGCGCTGCTGGACCGCGGCGCCGTCTGCGACGCGGCGGAGGCCTACCCGGGCCCGCTGCTGCCCGGCTCCACCGCGCCCGGCATCGAACGCGCCCGCGACGAGCTCGACGGCTGGATGCGCCAGGCCGTCATCACCTGCGCGGACGCCGACGCGCTGTGGGCCTGGGTGCGCTCGTCCTCGGGCACGAGCGATCTGCTCGCCTGGACGCGGCTGCTCGCCGAGCTCGCCTACACCGATCCGCGTCGAAGCCAGGCGGTCGCGCGGATCCGCGTGCTGCGCCGGGAGTTCGGCCTCACGACCTGACGCAGCGGGTCCAGCCGACCCGGTGTGCCCGGCCGTGGTGCCTGCGCGATCAGCGCACGATCGGCGAGCCGAGCGGATAGCTCTTGCCTCCCGTGGCGGCTGACGCGGCGCCGAGGAAGAGGTAGATCCCGATCGCGGCGAACGCGAACGTCACGTAGCCGGCCGCCTTCGTGAGCGTCGCGTCGGCGTTGACGGTGCCGAACACGAGGAGCACGAGCGCCACGACGACGAGCGCGACGACGGCCGTGAACGCGACCGGCAGACGCAGGGTCGCGAGCGTCAGCGCTCCCATGACCACCGCCCAGGAGATCTGGAAGAGCGCCACGCTGTGGGTCACGTCAGCGGGCGCAATCGCGAACCAGTTGTGGTTGAGACCGAGCACGAGCACGGCGTAGCTCCACCAGAAGCCCGCGAACAGGCCGAAGATGCAGGCGACGAGCGTCTGTCCGAGCGCTGCCGCCCAGACGCCGGACACGAGCAGGCCCAGACCGGTCGCCGCGAGGATGATCGGCACCGCGCTGCCGGCTGCGGCGGGCGGAACGTAGCCCACGAGCGCGAGGCCGAGCGCGATCGAGCCGGCGACGAACATCGGCAGGCCGAGTACCGCCGGGTCGCCCGCAGCAGCGGCGGACGCCGGCGGCGCAGGCGCCGGGTCGGGCGTGGGCGCACGCGTCGGGAGAGGGGGCTTGGCGATCGCGGACATGGCGGGCTCCTCCGGTGGATGGTCCTGTGCAACGCGGCTCGGCGGCCGGGGGACGGTCGCTGCGGCGGCTGCTCGGCTTCGATCGTGCTCGACGCTAGTGGCGGCGATTGCAGCGAGCCAAGAAGCTCGTCGTCTTCCGGCCATTCCGGAGGAACGCCGCCGCGCTGCGCCGCGAGCCGGGGTGTAGCGGGGATGTAACGGCGTGGTGATGCAGTGTTCGGTGCCGGTCTGCGAGAGACAGCCGGCGGTGCAACAGGACCCCGGCCGGCTCGGTCGAGGAGGAGAGGAGCGACCATCACCGACGATTCTTCAGCCGGAGCGACGGCGACGCCCACGCGCGTCCGCGGCGTCGGCACCGCGCGCACGGTGCTTTCGCTGCTCTCGCTGCTCGCGTCCGCCGACGACGGGCTGCGTGCCGACGAGGTCGCCGAGGCGCTCGGCAAGAGCGCGTCGACCGCCTACAGCCTTCTCGACACGCTCTGCCAGGAGGGCTTCGTCGTGCACGCCGTCGACGGCGCCTACCGCCTCACCGCCGAGGCCCGCAGCGTCGTCCCCGCCGTACACGGCAACCAGCTGCCGGGGAGCCTCGACGGCGTGCTCGACGAGCTCTTCACCCGGACCCACAAGCGCGTCTATCTCGCCGCCGCACGCTCCGGGCAGGTCGTCATCCCGCTCGTCCGCGGCCGGCAGGGGATGCCGCTGATCCCCGGACTGGGCTCGCGGATCGGCGAGAACGCCCATGCGCTGGCGCTCGGCAAGGTGGCGCTGTCGCTGCTCGGCGAGGCCGCCCTTCAGCGCTACATCGACCGCGGCCTGCGGGTCTTCACGCCTGCCACGATCTCCTCGCCTGAGCACCTGCGCGCGCAGCTCGCCGAGATCCGCTCCGGCGCGGTCGCGTTTGATTGCGAGGAGTTTCGCGACGACTTCTGCTGCCTCGCGGCGCCGGTGCGCAACGCCGCCGGCCGGCCCGTCGCCGCGCTCGGGATCTCGATGTCCGCCCGCTGCTTCGAGCTCGAGCGCGCCGCGCTTACCGCGGTGCTCGCCGACGTGGCCGAGCGTGCGTCGGCGGTTCTCGCCCCACGCGCGCTTCCCGCGATCTCGGAAGACCCGCCCGTTCTTGAGAGCGCCCACGTGTCCGATCTACGTTCGCGCCCAACCGCAACCATCGACCCCGTCGATCTCGGAGAGGAAGTCTTGCAATGAGCAGAGCCAGCATCACGAAGGCTCACACGAAGATCCAGGAGCTGTCCTGGGATCCGACCTTCGTGGAGCCAGTCGACAAGTACCCCACCGACTACACGTTCGAGAAGGCGCCCAAGAAGGATCCGCTCAAGCAGGTCCTTCGCTCCTACTTCCCGATGGAGGAGGAGAAGGACAACCGGGTCTTCGGCGCGATGGACGGCGCCATCCGCGGGAACATGTTCCGCCAGGTCCAGGAGCGCTGGATGGAATGGCAGAAGCTGTTCTTGAGCATCATCCCGTTCCCGGAGATCTCGGCCGCCCGCGCCA
>JAXDFS010000228.1:0-5996 GCA_034665465.1 Solirubrobacteraceae bacterium | reverse complement strand
CGAGGGCATCGAGCTTCTGCGCGATCGCGTCGCGCGCGCGAGCCGGCGGCTCGGTGAGGAGAGCGCCGTCACCGGCCGCCTGCGCGTCCTGCTCGCCGACGTCCTGCGCCGCGGTGGCGCCCCCGAGGCCGAGCAGCTCTCCTGCCTGACCGAGGCGATCACCGCGCTCTCGGCGGCGCTCGGCCCGTCGGACGCCGAGACGACGGCGGCGTTCGCACAGCTGGCGATCGTCGCGCTGGAGGCCGAGGCGGTCGAGGTCGCCGTCACCGCCGGGATGCAGGCGCTCGGCGGGCTGCAGACGCGCGGCGAGGGCGAGACCTCCGCGGCCGGCGGCGTCTATGCGACGCTCGCGATGGCAGCGGCGGCCCGGCGCTCGCCCGCGGCGATGGGCGCCGCCGAGCGCGCGCACAGCCTGACGGCCGGGCCCGGGGCCTCGGACTTCGATCGCGGCCGCGCGCTCGCCGCCTGGCGCGGCCTCGGCACGCCGCGGCGCCTCGAGATCACCGACGAGCTGTCGGTCATCGCCTTCGGCTCGCCGCCGTCGGCGGTCATCGAGCTCGCGCACGTCGCCGAGGACGGGGCCGTCGATCAGCACAACCACGGCCTGCGCCCTGACGCGGCCCGCGCGTTCAGGGCCGGGATCGCGACGGCGCCGTTCGCCTGGCGTGCGTCCTCGGGCGGCTTCGAGGTCGTCAGCCGCTCCGGTGGCTCCGCGGCCGTGCGCTTCACGGCGACCAACGCCGACGCCAGCGACGCCGAGGCCGTGCTCGACCCCGGGCAGCTCGACCGCCTGCGCGAGGCGATGCGCGACGCCCTCGCGGGCAGCGGCGTTGCGAGCGAGCCGGCGCGCAACGAGCCCTGCCCATGCGGCTCGGGCCTGAAGTACAAGCGCTGCTGCGGGCGCTAGAAGCCCTGGGGCTCGCGCTGCTGGGTGGGTTCTGTCGGGGGCTGTGTCGGCGTAGGAGAGCCCAGGCGCCTACTGCATCGATAAGGGAGGTGGGTCCCGGTCGCGGCTCAGGACGCCGGGACGTTTTGGCGATCTACCCGAGCTGAGATCCACGAGGTCGCCAATCTCGTCAGATCGGCGCGTGCCGTCCTGGATATTGGTCGCAGGACGACCATTAGGCAGGACACCTGCCGCTGACGCCCCGAGCCCGCGCCAGCGGTCGTTCGACCCGGGAGCTCGCTACAGCCCGCGCGGGTGGCGGGCGACGTAGCCGCCCGCTGAGCGCACGTCGGCCTGCCAGCGCGAGCCGGTGGCGCTGCGCCCGGAGGTGTCAAAGCGCCGGCCGGCGACGACCATGTAGGCGTGGCCGGGGGCGGCGTAGACGGTGATCCAGCGCCCGGGTCCGGGCTCGCCCCAGGCCATGAACTGCCCCGAGTCCAGGGCGCCGGAGAGCAGCCCGCCGCCATGCAGCGCGTAGGACACCGAGCCCGAGCAGTCATAGCCGCTGTCGTTCCAGTTGCCGTGCCCGCCGCCGTAGCGGTAGGGCATGTGCGCGATCCTGTCGGCCGCCGCCACGATGCGGCGCACGCGCGCCGGGAGGCCGTGCAGCGCGGGCCGGACCGCGCCGCCGCGCGGGCCGCGGACGATCGTGTGGATGCGCGGATGGCCGAGCGCGTCCCAGGTCGCCGGGCCCGCGACGCCGTCGGCCGTCATCCCGTGGCGGCGCTGGAACCGCCGCACCGCAGCCGCCGTGGCGGCGCCGAAGATGCCGTCGGGGCGCAGCCCGAGCGCGCGTTGCAGCAGGGCGACGCGCGGCCCACGGGTCTGCACGCGGGGCACGGCGCGCCGGGCGCGAGCGCGGCGCGGGGGGCGGTGCGCCACCACGGCGCGCCGATGCACGCCTCCCGATCCGCGCGCGCGGCGGCGCAGGCGCAGGCCCCTCACGATGGCCCAGGTCTGCGGGCCGACGACGCCGTCGGCGCGCAGGTGGTGGCGGCGCTGCAGGCGCTGCACGGCGCGCGTGGTCGCCGGGCCGAAGACCCTGTCGGCCCGCTGGTGCAGCGCCTTCTGCACCGCCGCCACCCGCGGGCCGCCCGAGCCCTCTTTCAGGGGCGCGGACGCACGGGCCGAGGCCGGCGCCGCCAGGGCGCACGCCAGCAGCAGGGCGAGCGGGCAGCAGCGCGCGAACGCGCGCAGGAGCGTCGTGGAGGTTCGCATGGCGATGGGGTGCCGCGGCGTGCCTGCGAGGTGAGCTGACGGGCTCGCGCATGCGCGCTACGTCGCGGTGCTGCGACGATTCGCCCCTGGCGGGTGCGCCCGATGGCGGCCCGCCTGTGGTTCCCCCGCCCGCCGGCCCCTGGGAGCGCGGCGATTCGGCGTCCGAAGACGCGCTCGTTCTACCACTCCAGATTCCTGCACGCTGCATGATTCCTTGCGCCTGCAACCATGGAGCGCGTGATCGACGTCACCCATTACACCGATCCCGGCTGCCCGTGGGCCTACTCCGCGTCACCGGCCATCACCACGATGCGCTGGCGCTACGGCAACAGCCTGCGCTGGACGCTCGTGACCATCGGGCTCGCCGAGGACGCGTCGCGCTACGCGGCCAGCGGCTACACCCCGACGCGCTCGGCGATCGGCTATGCCGGCTTCCGGCGCTTCGGCATGCCGTTTCAGGTCACGCCGAAGGCGAGCCTGAGCGCGACGTCGCCGGCCTGCCGCGCGATCGTCGCGACGCGCCTCGTCGCCCCCGATCTGGAGGACAGCGCCTTCCGGGCGCTGCAGTTCGCCCAGTTCACGACGACGGGCGTCTTCGACGATCCGCGCACGCTGCGCGCCGCGCTGGCGCGCGTTCCCGGCCTCGACGCCGACGAGATCGTCGGCCGCATCGACGACCCCGCCGTCCGCGAGGCCTACGAGGCCGACCGCGCCCGCGCGCGCACCGCCGCCGGATCACCGACCGAGTTCCAGGGGCGCTCGGCGAACACCGACGGCGCCGTGCGCTACACAGCGCCATCGCTCGTCTTCGAGACCGAGGATGGCCGGCGCCTGGAGGCCGGTGGCTTTCAGCCCGTCGAGGCCTACGACGTGCTGGTCGCCAACCTCGATCCCACGCTGGAGCGCCGGCCGCCCGCGATCGACGCGCTCGACGTCCTGTACGCCTTCCCTTATCCCCTGGCAACGGCCGAGGTCGCCGCCGTCATGACCGAGCACCTCGGCGCGCCGGACCTGGCGGTCGCCGAGGCCGCGCTGATCGCCGCCGCCGGCGAGGGCCGCGCCGTGCGCCTGCCCGTCGGCGACGACGCGCTCTGGTCCGTCGCCGCCTGAGGGAGCGCCTACGTCGTCGCGTCCCCATGCAGCGGCCGGTCCGACAGCGGCCTGAGGATGCGATAGCCGATCGCGGCGGCGGCCGCGAGGACGATGATCGCGACGCGGCTGGCGTCGAACTTCGACAGGCCGGCGAGGGTCGTGAGCGCGAGGATCGTCCCGCCCCAGAGCACGAGCGGCCCGAACCCGGTCGAGAGCTTGCCGACGAGCGCGTAGAGCGCGAAGTCCTCGCCGCGGCGCTCGGGCGCCACGAGGCGCAGCAGGAACACGCGGTCGACGGCCGACAGCGAGCCGAGCGCGATCCCGATGATCGGGCCCAGCACCCACAGCAGCGCGCTGGAGCCCGTGCCGGCCCCGATCACGAGGGCCGCGACCGTGATCGCCAGCGTCCCGAGCACGACGCGCCGCGGCCCGATTCGCTCGGCGAGCAACCCCGCTCCGACGGCGCCGGCCAGCGCGGCGACCGTCGCGATCGCCAGCAGGAGGTCGATGTCGCGGCCGTCGAAGTCGCCGGTGCGCCGCGCGTAGACGGTCATGAACTGCAGCACGGTCGCGATCGCGTCGACGTAGAAGAAGCGCGCGAGCAGCAGGCGCCCGTGCGGCTCGCGACGGGCGCGGCGCACGGTGGCGGCGAGCTGCGCGAACGGCCCCGCGGCCGCGTGGCCGCCCGGCCCGCGCCGCGGCTTCTCGCGCACGAGCACGAACAGCGGGATCGCGAACAGCGCGAACAGCCCCGCGGCGGGCAGGAACGCCCGGCTCGCATGCCCGTCGGTTGCGATGCCGCCGATGAGCGCGAGCGCCGTCAGCGTGCCGAGGAAGCCGACCGCGACGCCGATCCCCGAGACGCGCGCGCGGTTGCGCTCCGGCGCGACCGTGCTCAGCAGCGGGTGGTACTGCGAGTCGGCGGTGTTGAAGGCGAACGTCGCCACCGCGCCGATCGCGAGCGCGATCAGCACGGAGCCCGACCCCGCGATGCCGAGCAGCCCCGTCGCGGCCACGCACAGCAGCGTGAACGCGATCAGGATCGGCTTGTGGCGCCCGCTGCGGTCGGCGAGCACGCCGATGAGCGGCAGCGAGACGATCAGCGCCAGCGAGACGGCCCCGACCATCAGCCCGACGTAGATGTCGGGCTGGCCGCGCTCCTCGATGATCCAGTCGTTGAAGTAGCGCGTCACGACGACGAACGAGAAGATCGTGTTTGCGAAGTCGTAGAGGATCCACCCGATCACCGGCGGGTTGAGCAGGCGCCGGCGCTCGCGGTCCGGCACGCGGGATCTTCAGCCGAGCAGCGTGACGGAGATCAGGACGACGTTCAGCGAGATGATGATCGCGGCGATGACGCTCGCCCCGATGGTCGTGATCCGGCGGTTGACGAGGCTGCCCATGAGATCCGCGCGGCGCGTCACGAGGATCAGCGGCACGAGCGCGAACGGGATGCCGAAGGACAGGACGACCTGCGAGATGACGAGCGTGTCGGTCGTCGGCAGGCCGAGGGCGAGCACGATGAGCGCCGGGGTCATCGTCACCGCGCGGCGCACGAACAGCGGGATGCTGCGCTTGACGAAGCCCTGCATGACGACCTGGCCGGCGTAGGTCCCGACGCTCGACGACGACAGGCCCGACGCCAGCAGCGCGACCGCGAAGGCCAGCGCGGCGCCACCGCCGACGAGCGTCCTCAGCCCGTCGTGGGCGGCCCCGATCGAGTCGACGTCGGTGTGGCCGGTGCGGTTGAAGATCGACACCGCGACGCAGAGCATCGTGAGGTTGATGACGCCGGCCATCCCGAGGCCGAGCCCGCAGTCGACCTTGATGTAGCGCAGCAGCTCGCGCCGCTCGCCGTCGTCGCGCGGCTCGATGCGCCGCTGGGTGAGGGCCGAATGCAGGTAGACGACGTGCGGCATGACCGTCGCGCCGATGATCCCGATCGCCAGCAGCAGCGAATCCGAGCCGTCCAGGCCCGGGATCAGCCCGCCGGCGATGCCCGACGCCGAGTGGTGGCCGACCGCGACGAAGTCGTACAGGAAGCCGAGCGCGACGAGCCCGAGCAGCCCGGCGATCGCGAGCTCGAAGCGGCGGTAGCCGCGCTGCTCGAGCGCGAGGATCGCGAACGCGACCACGGCGGTTATCAGGCCGGCCGGGAACAGGGCGACCCCGAACAGGAGGTTCAGGCCGATCGCCGCGCCCACGAACTCGGCGAGGTCGGTCGAGATCGCGACGACCTCGGCCTGGATCCAGAGCCCGAAGTTCGCCGCGCGCGGGAAGCTCGCGCGGCACAGCTCGGGCAGGTTGCGCCCGGTCGCCAGGCCGGCCTTCGCCGACAGGTACTGCACGAGCATCGCCATGAGGTTCGCCATGACGATCACCCACACGAGCAGGTAGCCGAACTTCGCGCCGCCCGCGATGTTCGTCGCGAAGTTGCCGGGATCGACGTAGGCGACGGCGGCCACGAACGCCGGCCCCAGCAGCGCCATCCGCCCGCGGACCGGGCCCTTGGCGCGCACGCGGCGCAGCGGGCTGATCCCCGGCAGGGGCGCGTCCTGCCCGCTGTAGGGCAGCGCGACGTCGGCGACCGGCGGAGGGGCCACGACGGCTACCGGTCCAGCTCGATCCGCATCGCGCGGGCGAGCCTGCCGCCGAGCACGTGGACGGCATCGCCGAAGCGGACCGTGATCGGGCCCTCGAAGGGCTCGCGCGCGATCACGACGCAGTGCTCGCCGATCGC
>JAXDFS010000227.1:0-2913 GCA_034665465.1 Solirubrobacteraceae bacterium | reverse complement strand
TGCACGAGCGCATCTTCATCGGGCCGCCGCGGCCCTATTGACGCCCTGCTAGCTCGTCAGCTTCGCGCTCGCCGAGCCGCCGAAGTTGCTGCGCACGCTGATCTGCAGCGGGTTGAAGACGAAGCCGCGCTGATCGGAGTAGCGGCCGCCGCCGTTGTTGGTGAGGTCGAACAGGGGGGTGCCGTCGCTCGAGTAGACGGTCAGGATCGCGTTGGGGTTCGTGCTCGTCGCCTGGATCGTGAGCAGCCGGGCCTTCCAGGTGGCCTTCGTGATCTTCACGACGTCCTTGGCGGGCGGCGTGCCCGGGGCGACGGTGATCGTCGTCGTCTTCGTGACGTTGATCCACTTCGCCGTGATCGTGACGGTGGTGGGCGTCGTGACCGTCGACGACGTCGACAGGTTGAACGTGGCGGTCGACGTGTTGGCGCTGACGACCGTCTCCTGCGGGACCCGTGCCACCGCGGGGTTGCTGCTCGTCAGCTGCACGACGGCGCCGTCGGGCATCGGGCCGCTGAACCTCGCCGTCCCCGTCGCGTTCTGGCCGGCGACGATCGACGATGGGATGAACGAGACCGACGTCAGCGTGTTGCCGGCCGGCTGGGCGGGGTTGACGGAGACGTTGTACGGGCGCGAGCCGTTGTCGGGGGTCACGGCCGTGATCTGGACGATCTCGGCCGGCGCGCTCGCGTTGGTCGTCAGCGTGAACGTGCCGGTCGTCTGCCCGGCCGGGATCGTGAACGACACCGGGACCTGCGCGACGGACGGGTTGCTCGAGAAGAGCCGCACGACCGTCGACCCGGGATCGGGGAACGCGAGGGTGACCAAGCCGGTCGCAGACGCCCCGCCCGTGAGCAGGCTCGGGTTGATCTCCAGCCCGCTGATGGTTCCGGACGCCATCGCGCCCGCCGGTAGCGCGAGCACCGCGCCGAGGATCGACAGGCTCAGCAGCAGGCTCAGACGGCGCACGCTCGACCTCTCTTCAGACTTCAGACTTCGGACGCAGCGGACATCTGAATTGTCGTCCGTCCGCGTGCGACGCACCATGGGACATTTGTCTAAAGCGTCTGGTGCTGCTGCGGAGCCGGCGCCCGATCCTCCCCCGGCTCGCCGCCCAGCGCGACGGTCGCCCGCGCCGTGGTCATGTGGTAGAGGATCAGCAGCTGCACGAGCGCGAGCGACTCCGAGCGGTGCACCGCGGTGCCGACGCGGAACTCGCCGAGCTGCTCGGAGCGCAGGTGGCTGGCGAAGTGCATGCGCTCCCAGACCGTCTCCTCGATCGCCGCGGCGCGCTCGCGCGACAGCGTGCCGGGGATGAACAGCGAGCACTCGCCGTCGCGCTCGGTGAGCGTGATCTCGCCTTCGCTGCACTCCTCGAACGGCGTCAGGTCTGGATGGCGCAGCCCGTCGCGCAGCGTCAGCTCGGCATCGAGCACGAAGGGGTCGTCGGGGTTCTGCTGGCGGCAGACGACGATGTCGGCGTCGCGGCGCTGCGGACGGATGAACGCCGACGAGTCGGGCTCGCGGCGGTCGAGGTCGGCCAGCACCTCGTCGGTGGTGTAGCCGCGCTGCGAGCAGTCGCGGTCGACCTTCCACTGCCGGCGCAGCGATTCGGGCGGGTCGAGGTAGACGCGCACGTCGTAGGCCGAGCGCATCTGTTCGGTGTAGTAGCCGAGCAGCCCCTCGATGACCGTGAAGGACTGCGGCTGGACGTAGACGAGCGGGCCGAAGGTCCCGTCGTGGTGCTGGTAGACGGGCTTGAGGATCGACTCGCCCAGGCGCAGGCACTGCAGGTGCTGCGCCATGATGTCGAGGTAGTTGCAGTCGGGATTCAGCGGCGTGATCGCGCGCTCCGATCGCTGGCGGCGGTCGTACTTGTGGTAGTCGTCGGTGCAGATGTGCGTGACCGCGTCCTCGCCGAGGACGCGCACCAGACCGCGGCTCAGCGTCGTCTTTCCAGACGCCGAGTCGCCGACGATTCCGAGCAGGATCGGGCGGGCCATTGGCGGGACGTTAACGCGGCGGCTCGGCCGCGGCCAGCACGGGTGGCCCGCGCCTCAGGCAGCGCGCCGCTGCGCGCACGCAAGCGCGACGAAGACGCGGTTGCCGCGGACCTCGACGGCGTGGGCCTCGACGCCCTCGCCCGCGCCGAGCGCAGCACCGGTGGCGAGGTCGAAGCGGCGGTCGTGCAGTGGGCAGATGACCGCCTGGTCGCAGACGATGCCGTCCTCCAGCGGGCCGCCCATGTGCGGGCACGCGGCGTCCAGCGCGTACCAGCCGGCGGCCGAGCGGAAGATCGCGATGCGGCGCCCGTCGAGCGTGATCGCGCGGCCCTCGCCGAGCGGGACGTCGTCGACGATGCAGGCGTACATCATCGCCGGCCCTCCGCCGGCGGGCCCGCCAGCACGGGCTCGGGGGCGCCGGCCTCGCCGGGCGTTCGGAGATCCTCGAACTGACGCGGGTGGTAAGGGTCGTCGCGCTCGAGCCAGGGATCCTTCACGGCCGCCTTGGCGATCCGCAGGCGCTCGCGCAGGCCGGCGCCGCTCTCCTCGCCGAGCACGATCTCGCGCACCCTCTCCAGGCCCACGCGCGGGATGAAGTCATACGTGCGCTCCTTGTAGTCGGCGTTCTCGCGGTAGTACTGCAGGAACGTCGTGGCCACGCGCAGCGCCTCGGCGCGCGTCGGCACCGTGGCGAGGACGTCGGCCTCGCGGACGTTGCCGCCGGCGGCGCCGCCGGCGCGCACCTGCCAGCCGCCCTCGACCGCGACGCAGCCGATGTCCTTGACGGTCGCCTCGGCGCAGTTGCGCGGGCAGCCCGACACGCCCGACTTCACCTTGTGCGGCGTGTGCAGCCCCTCCCAGAGCTTCTCCATCTCGATGCCCAGGCCGATCGCGTCGCCGAGGCCGAAGCGGC
>JAXDFS010000226.1:0-13866 GCA_034665465.1 Solirubrobacteraceae bacterium | reverse complement strand
GGCGTCCTGGCGCGAGCCGCCGAGCATCTGGCGCGAGTAGGCGAACAGGCGCTGGCGGTAGCGGTCGTGGATGACGCTGAACGCGGCTTCGCTGCCGGCGCGGAAGAGCGCGACGAGCTGCTCGTCGGATCGCAGCCGCAACAGAGGCGCCGTGACCGAAATCCGGTTGAGCGCAGCGGGTGCTCGAAGTGCTCCGGCTTCCATCAGAGTCTCGTGCCACTGTAACTGCAACGGCAGGCGGAAGTCGCGAGCGCCTCAGATGACTGCATGACTGCGCAGCGACGCCGCGGCCACGACGAGCGCGATGCCGGCCGCCTCGACGAGCCCCGGAACCTGTCCCAGGACCGCGGCTCCGACGATTGCGGCGGTCGCCGGCAGCAGGGCCAGCAGCAGGGCGAAGCGCGCCCGCGGGAGGCGCCGCATCGCGATCTGCTCGAGCGCGTACGGCAGGACGCTGGAGGCGACGCCCACGAGCAGGCAGGCGGCGAGCAGCGGCGGGCTGACGAGCGCGGGCACGGCACTCGTCACCAGCGCCGGCGCCAGGCCGAGCGCGCCGATCGCCATTCCCAGCGCGAGGCCGTCCTGGGGGCGGATCGCCGGGTCGCGCGCGACGCGGTGGCCGAGGACGATGTAGATCGACCAGAAGCCGCCGGCGGCGAGGGCGAGCGCGAGACCGCCCGGGCTGCCCGCGAGGTGCACGTCCGCAAGCAGCAGGACGCCGGCGGTCGCCAGCGCGAGCGCAGCGCCGTCGCGGCGCGTGCGCGAGCCGAGCGCGGCGACGGCGATCGGCCCGCAGAACTCGATCGCCACCGCGGTTCCCAGGGGCAGGCGGTCGATCGCGAGATAGAAGCAGAGGTTCATGAGCGCGAGCGCGAGCCCGAACAGCGCCACGAGGCGCAGGCGGGCGGGCGACCAGCGCGTGCGCCAGGGCCGGCGCCACGCCGCGAGCACGCCCGCCGCCGCGACCACGCGAAGCCAGGCCACGCCCGCGGCGGGCACCGAGGCGAAGAGCAGCACCGCGAACGCCGAGCCGAGGTACTGCGAGATCGCGCCGAGGATGAACAGCGACTGCGGGGGGAGGCGCGCGAGGCGAGAGCCGCTGCTCACGGCGGGCACGGCGCGCGACATCGCCACAGGCTACGCGGCATAGCATGGGGCGCAGTGCTGCCGCTTCGCCGTCACGCTCCCGCAGGCCGTGCGATGCGCGGCGCCGCCGCCGTGGTGCTCGCGCTCGGCCTGGCGCTCGGTGCCTGTGGCGAGCAGCGCGGCCGCCTGCGCACGACGCCCGCGCCGGTCGGCACCGGCGCGACGGCCTTCCCTGCGACGGCGGTCGCCACCGTCCCGGTCTCGCTGACGGACTTCCGCCTGCCGCGCGGCGTGCGCGTGCCGCGCAGCGGCCTCATCGCCTTCGAGGCCACCAACGACGGGCTGTCAGCGCACGCGCTCGCGGTGGTCGGCCCGGCGGGGCAGGCGCGCACGCAGACGCTCAAGCCCGGGGAGCGGACGACCGTCGAGGTGCGACTGCCGCCTGGGACCTACAAGTGGTACTGCCCGGTCGACGACCACGAGCGCCGCGGCATGGTCGGCCGGGTGCGCGTCGCGGAGTGACTAGCCGATCGCGTGCTCGACGGCCCAGCGCGTGAGCTCCGAGCGGCGCCGCAGGCCGGTCTTCTCGCGGATGCGCGTGAGGTGGTTCTGCACCGTGCGCGGGGAGATGAAGAGCTCCTGGCCGATCTCGTTGTCGGTCTTGCCCTGGACGACGAGTCGCAGGACGTCGAGCTCGCGGCCCTGGAGGGGGCGCACCGCGGACTGCTCGCCGCGGGCGGAGCTCGAGAACTCCTTGAGCAGGTGGCTGGCGAGCGACGGCGTGATGACCGAGCCGCCGCCATGTGCGGTGATGACCGCCTGGCGCAGCTCCTCGCCGGTGCTGCGCTTGGAGAGGTAGCCGGCGGCGCCGGCGGCGATCGCGTCCAGCAGCGTGCTGGCCTGCTCGCTGGCGGTCATGACGATGACGCGGATCTCCGGCTGCGTGTTGCGCAGCTTGTCGAGCACCGCGAGGCCGCCCAGGTCGGGCATGCGCAGGTCGAGGATCATGACGTCGGGCTTGAGGTCGGCGGCGACGGTGAGCGCCTCCTGGCCGTTCTCCGCCTGTGCGATGACCTCGATGCCGGGGTCCTGGTTGAGGGCCCGCACGACGCCTTCGCGGACGAGCGGAAAATCGTCTGCGACGACGACGCGGATCTTCATGGTCTTCAGGCTCCTTGCCTTGCGGTGATGAGCGTTACGAGGGTTCCCCCACCTGGCGCGTCCTCCAAGGAGGCGTGCCCGCCGACGCGCTTCATGCGGCCGACGATGCTTCCCTTCACCCCGAGTCCCGTGGCGTTTGCCAGCAGCTCGGGGTCCAGACCCACACCGTCATCGGTCACGGTGACCGCGGTGCGGCCGTCGAGGTCGGTCTCGACCCGGACGATCACGGAAGAGGCGTTTGCGTGCTTGCGCGCGTTGGTGACCGCCTCGCGCACGGCGCCCGCCAGCGCGGCGACCTGCTCGCTGGTCGGCGGCGTGCCGAGCTGCCCGACGACGAGCTCGACGCGCGAGTCCAGCGAGCGCGCCTCCGCCGTGACCTGCTCGAGCTCGGGCAGAAGCTGGACGCCCGCGTCCTCGGGCTCGTCGGCGCGGTCGATCCAGAGGTGCAGGTCGCGGGCCGCGCCGCCGGCCAGCCGCGAGATCTTCGCGGCCGACAGCCCGGTCCCGAAGCCGTCGCCGGCGATGAACTCGAGGATCTGCAAAGCGGTGTCGTGCAGATGGCCGCGGACCCAGTCGCGCTCGTCCTCGCGCGCGCGCTCGACCTCGGGGTCGAGGCTGATGACGTCGTCGCAGGCGCCGAAGGACTCGAGCTCCGCGCGCAGGCGCCCGGCCTGCACGTCGGCCAGGATGATCAGATCCGCGGGATCCGCGGCGGGGTCCACGAGCTCCTCGAGCCCGGGAACGATGACCTCGCGCAGGCGGGTGCGGGTACGCGCACGCTCGCTGGCACGCCAGACCTCGATCGTGCGGTCGCGTGCGAGATCCATGTCCATCTCATCGGCACCGCCCTCAGGTGCCTGAACCTGCTGCCCCAGACTCATCTAACCGTCCCTGCCTTCTCGTGAGCAGACCCTCATTGGTCTGCAGAAAAAGGAGTGCTTCGCGTTGCAACCTTACGCAGGCACGCGGGTCCGGGTCAACCCCAGTGTGCGCTTCTTCACGCACGCGAAGAGCCCTGGGGTACCCCAGGTATGTTGGGATTTTGCAGCAAGATCCTCAAGATCCTTCCCGGGGGTGCATTCCTGCAGACCCCGCAAAACCCCGATGGCGGGTTTCCGCAGCTTCTGCACAGCTTTTGCACCAGCTTCTACTCCGGGCAATACCCAGGTTCGCCGGGAAGGTACACCTGGGCCGACCCGTTCTCCAGCACCACGCGCGGTCGCACAGGGCGCACGTCTCGCCCGCGCGCATGTTCGAGCAGCTCGTCGGCTGCCGCGAAGGCGCGCAGCTCCTCGAGGTGGCGCAGTGTGGGGAACACGAGCGGGAGCTCCGAGCGCGCGTGGGCGGCGAGCGCCTCCCGCGGCGAGCTCCAGCGCAGGTCGACGCATTCGACGCCGTCCGGGGCCGCACGCACGCCTGCCGGTGCGCGCGCCAGGAAGAAGTGGGTGTCGAAGCGGATCCGGATGAGCTCCGGGGTGATCCAGCGGCTGTACTTCACGAGGTCGCCGGAGCCGACGCCGCCGACGCCGGCCTCCTCGCGCAGCTCGCGCACGGCCGCGGCGCGATGCGCGGCGTCCCCCTCGCCCTCGCCGGCATCGACGGCGCCGCCGGGGAAGACCCAATAGCCGCCCATGAAGCGCTGGGCGGGATTGCGGCGCACGAGCAGCAGCTCGAGCCCGTCGTCGCCGTCGCGCAGCAGGATGACCGAGGCCGACTGCCGCGGGGTGGTGGGGGGCCCGTGGTTGAGCTGCTCGGTGCTGGCCGGGCGGTCGTCGCTCATCGCCGCGCCGAGGCTGATGGCTGCCCGCGGCAGGGACGCACTACGCTCCCGGGCATGAGCACAGAGACTGCGACGACGCGCTGGATCTGCGAATCCTGCGGCTTCATCTACGACCCCGAGGACGGCGATCCCGACGGCGGCATCCTGCCGGGCACCGCGTTCGCCGACATCCCCGACACGTGGTTCTGCCCGGTGTGCGGGGCCCGCAAGAAGGACTTCACGCCCTACGCCGACTAGTTGATGGCGTGCTCGACGGCCCAGCGCGTGAGCTCCGAGCGGCGCCGCAGGCCGGTTTTCTCACGGATGCGCGTGAGGTGGTTCTGCACGGTCCGCGGGGAGATGAACAACTCCTGGCCGATCTCGATGTCGGTCTTGCCCTTTGCGACCCCGCGCAGGACCTCGAGCTCGCGCGGGCCGAGCAGCGCGCGCACCTTGCGCTGAGCCTCCAGGCCCGAGCTCTTGGGAAGCTCCTTGAGCAGATGCTCGGCCAGCGCCGGCGTGATGACCGAGCCGCCGCCGTGCGCGGTGATGACGGCCTGACGCAGATCCTCGCCCGTCGCGCGCTTGGAGAGATAGCCCGCCGCGCCCGCCTCGAACGCGCCCAGCAGCGGGCCGGCCTGCTCGCTGGCCGTCATGAGCAGCACCCGGACCTCTGGGTGCGACTTGCTCAGCGCGTCGAGCACCCCGAGCCCGTCGAGGCCCGGCATGATGAGGTCGAGGATCAGGACGTCGGGCTTCAGCTCCGCGACGAGCTCGAGCGCCTCGTAGCCGTCGTTGGCCTCGCCGACGACCTCGATCGCGGGGTCGCGCACGAGCGCGCGGACGATCCCCTCGCGTACCAGCGGGAAATCATCCGCGGCGACGACGCGAATCTTGATGGCCGACTCCTCCCGTGCGTGGAACTGACTTTCCCGTCCTGGGCTCCAGCAGACGGTACCCGCTGCGCGGCCGCCCCAACTGGGACGTTCGTCCTATTCCGCGGCGACGGCGGCCTCGCAGTGGCTGTGCCCGCACTGACAGGTGTCGGCGGTGTGGCCGTCCGCGCTGGCGTGCTCCTTGCAGTAGTCCGAGCAGAAGCCGTTCTCCCCGGCCTTGCACGTGCAGCCCGCTCCCCCGCAGGTCTCCTCAGTCATGTGCAGCTCCCTCTCGAGATTCGCGGCCCCGGGCGGGGACCGTGCCTGCTCGCCTCCTACCCGCCGCCGGGGCGCCGAATCCCGGGCCGGGCTACGCAACCTGGGCGAGCACCGGCCGCGCCGTCGCCTCGCCGACCGACGCCGCCGTGATCTGCACGAGGTGGCGCAGCTGCTCGGCGCTGATCGCCAGCGGCGGCATCAGCACCACGACGTCGCCGAGCGGGCGGATCACCGCGCCGCGGCGGCGCGCGGCGAGCGTCACCTCGTGGCCCATGCGGGCGTGCGCCGGGAAGCCGCCGAGCTCGATGCCGACCATGAAGCCGCGGCGGCGGATCTCGCGCACCGCCGGCTGCGGGGCGACGAACTGCGCCAGCAGCTCGCCGAGCAGCTCGATCTTCGGCGCGAGCGCCTCCAGCGTGCGCTCCTGCTCGAAGACGTCGAGCGTCGCCAGCGCGGCGGCGCAGGCCAGCGGGTTGCCGGTGTAGGTGTGGCCGTGAAAGAAGGTCCGCAGCTCGTCGTGCTCGCCGAGGTAGGCCTCGTAGATGCGCTCGGACGTCAGCGTCGCGGCGAGTGGCATGTACCCCCCGGTGAGCCCCTTCGCCACGCACATGAGGTCGGGCGCGACGCCCTCCTGCTCGCAGGCGAACATCGTGCCGGTGCGCCCGAAGCCGGTCGCGACCTCGTCGCAGATCAGCAGGACGTCGTGCTCGTCGCAGAGCGCGCGCACGTTGCGCAGGTAGCCGTCGGGGTGCGTCAGGATGCCCGCCGCGCCCTGCACGAGCGGCTCGACGATGACCGCCGCGACGCGGCCGGCGTGCTCGCGCAGCAGCGCGGCCATGTCCCCGGCTTCGCCGGGCTGCGCCTGCCAGGCGTCAAACAGCAGCGGGCCGAAGCAGGCGTGGAAGACGTCGATGCCGCCCACCGACACCGCGCCGACCGTGTCGCCGTGGTAGGCGTCGCGCAGGCAGATGAAGCCGTCGCGCTCGGGCCGGCCGCGGTGGCGCCAGTACTGAAAGGCCATCTTCAGGGCGACCTCGTTCGCGGTCGAGCCGTTGTCGGAGTAGAAGACGCGCGACAGCCCGGGTGGCGCGAGCGCGACGAGGCGCTGGGCCAGCTCGATGGCGCCGGGGTGCGACAGGCCGAGCATCGTCGTGTGCGCGACGCGGTCCAGCTGCGCGCGCACGGCGCGGTCGATCGCCGGGTGCTGGTGGCCGTGGACGTTGCACCACAGCGACGAGACGCCGTCGAGGTAGGCGGTGCCGTCGGTGTCGTAGAGCGTGCAGCCTGCGGCGCGCTCGATGATGAGCGGCTCCTCCTCGCACCAGCCCTGCTGCTGCGTGAACGGGTGCCATAGCACCCGCTTGTCGATCTCTGCGAGCTCCCGCGTGGTCATGGTGCTGACCCTAGGCAGGCGGGCGGACGAATACCCTCGGCGCGCATGCGCCGCCTGCCCGAGCCCCCGCTGGGCCTGATCGTCTTCGTGGTCGGGGTCAGCATCCTCGGCGCGGAGATCGCGGCCGCGCGGCTGCTGGCGCCCTACTTCGGCGCGTCGACGATCGTCTGGGCCAACACGATCGGGATCGTGCTCGTGGCCCTGTCGATCGGCTACTGGTACGGCGGGCGCCTGGCCGACCGCAACCCGTCGCGCGAGGGCCTGTACAGGATCGTCCTGCTGTCGGGGATGCTGCTGGCCGCCGTGCCGTTCGCGGCCGATCCCTTCCTCGGCTTCGCCGTCGATGCGCTGGATTCGATCTCGGCCGGCGCGTTCGTCGGCTCGCTGCTCGGCGTGACCGTGCTCGTGGCGGTGCCGGTGCTTGTCTCCGGGGCGGTCGCGCCCTACGCGCTTCGCCTGGCCGTCGCCGACGTCGAGCAGGCCGGCACGGTCTCCGGTCGCCTGTATGCGATCTCGACGGTGGGCAGCCTGTTCGGGACGTTCCTGTCGGCGCTGCTGCTGATCCCGCTCATCGGCACGCGCCGGACGTTCATCGTCTTCGGCCTCTCGCTCGTGCTGCTCGGCGTCGCCGGCCTGGCGCGCCGGATCCTGCTGCTGGCGCCCGCGCTGCTGCTGGTCGCGCTGGCGCTGCCGGTCGGGACGGTCAAGGGCGAGACCGACCCGGGCGCGCGCGTCATCCACGAGGCCGACACCGAGTACCAGTATGCGCGGGTCGTCCAGGATCGCGACGGCACGCGGCGCCTGGAGCTCAACGAGGGCCAGGCCGTGCACTCGGTGATCCACCCCGGCACGTACCTGACCGACGACTACTGGGACGAGATGCTCGTGCTGCCGTTCGCGGCGCGCGCCCGGCCGCCGCGGGAGATCGCGATCCTCGGCAATGCTGCCGGCACGACCGCGCGCGCGTACGGCCACTTCTTCCCGCAGACGACGATCGACGCCGTCGAGATCGACGGCGAGCTCACCGACATCGGCAGGCGCTACTTCGACCTGCGCGCGCCCCGCCTGCGCACGCACACCGCGGACGCGCGGCCCTACCTGCGCCGCACCCGCGAGCGCTACGACGCGATCGTCGTCGACGCCTACCGCCAGCCGTACATCCCGTTCTACCTCGCCACGAAGGAGTTCTTCGCGCTCGCCCGCGACCGCCTGCGGCCGGGCGGCGTGGTGATCGTCAACGTCGGCCACCCGGAGCGCTCGTCGCGCCTGGAGCGCGTGCTGAGCGCGACGATGGCGTCGGTCTTCCCGACCGTCCTGCGCGATCCCTCGCAGCCGACGAACACGATGCTCGTCGGCACGGCCGGCCGCGCGTCGGCAGCGCTGCTGGCGCGCAACGCCCTGCGGCTGCCGTCGCAGCTGCAGCCGATCGCGAGCGCCACCGCCGCGCGCCTGGCGACGCGCCTGGGCGGTGGTCGCGTCTACACCGACGACGTCGCGCCGGTCGAGTGGCTCGTCGACACCTCGATCGTGCAGGTGGCGGCGAACGGCGAGCGCTAGAGCTCGACGCCTCTCATCCCCGCCTCGGGGTAGCGATCGCCGGCGGCGGCGCCGACCGGCAGCGCCTCCTCGAGCGCCGCGAGCTGCTCACCGGTCAGCTCGACATCGGCCGCTGCGGCGTTCTCCTCCAGATAGCGCACGCGCTTGGTGCCCGGGATCGGCGCGATGTCGTCGCCCTGGTGCAGCAGCCAGGCCAGCGCGACCTGCACGGGCGAGTGGCCGACCTGCAGCGCGATCTCCTTCAGACGCTCGACGAGGCGCAGGTTGGCCTCGAGGTTGTCGCCCTGGAAGCGCGGCTGGTAGCGGCGGAAGTCGTCCTCGGCGAGGTCGTCGATCGACGCGTACTGGCCGGTGAGAAAGCCGCGCCCGATCGGGCTGTAGGGCACGATGCCGACGCCCAGCTCGCGAGCGGCCGGAACGATCTCGCGCTCGATCGTGCGGGTGAACAGCGACCACTCGCTCTGCAGCGCGGTGATCGGCGCAACCGCACAGGCAGCGCGCAGCGTGTCGGCGTTGACCTCGCTGAGGCCGATATGCCCGATCTTGCCCTCGGCGACGAGCTCGGCCATCGCGCCGACGGTCTCCTCGATCGGCACGTCAGGATTGCGGCGGTGCATGTAGTAGAGGTCGATGTGGTCGGTGCCCAGGCGCTCCAGCGAGGCCTCGACCGCCCGCTTGACGTAGCCGGCGCTCGTGTCGATGCTGCGGCTGCCGTCCTCGCCGCGGACGATGCCGAACTTCGTCGCCAGGACGACCTCGTCGCGGCGCCCGGCGAGCGCGCGGCCGACGAGCCTCTCGTTGGCGCCGGTGCCGTACATGTCGGCGGTGTCCAGGAACGTCACGCCGAGGTCGATGGCGCGGTGGATCGTCGCGATCGACTCGTCGTCGTCGCCGGGGCCGTAGAACTCGGACATGCCCATGCAGCCGAGGCCGAGGGCGGAGACGGTGAGCGGGCTGTGAACTGAAAGCGTGCGCTGGTGCATGCTCCTGACGCTAACAGGTGGCAGCCTCCGGTTAGCGAGGACGGGGCAGGGCGCTGGTGTCGACGACCTCGAAGTCCGAGCCGTGCAGTCGCCCGAGCGTATGCAGGTCGTCGTTGTCCCAGCGGCGGTCGGGCGCGCCGCTGAAGTACCAGGGCGAGCCGTTGTCGGCGAGCAGCGCGCCGTAGCGCTGCAGGGCGCGGGCGACGACCTTCGCCTGGCGCCCGAGGCCGCCGAGGTCGGCGCTGCGCCTGAGGCGCACGCGCAGGCCCATCGGCGGCAGGTCGGCGCTCGTGTCACTGGAGGCGAAGTGGCGCGCCGGATATACGTACGCGCGGCGCGTCCGCGGGACGGTGAAGCGCAGCGCGTGGTCGATGTTTCCGCCTGCCACCTCGGCGTACCGCGCGAGACCCGGCAGGATCGGCAGGCCCGCTGCATCGGCCGACGTCCAGCCGGCATGCCGCAGGCGGTTCGAGCGCAGGTCGAAGATCGCGCCGGAGCCCGCGTGCCACCGCGCGCCGCCGTCCAGCGGGTGGGCGTCGTAGAGCTCGTAGAGGCGGCAGCGGGTGCGATCGACGACGAGCACGTGGCGGTCACCGTTCGCGTGCCGGCCGCCCTCGATGTGCGCCGTCGCCGGGATCGGATAGGGGCCGCGGTCGGACTCGCCGGCGAAGTCGAAGGCGACCGGCACGCGGCGCTGGCTGCCGCGCACGACGTCGTACGGGATCCCGATCGGCCCACCGTCGAAGGTGCCCGCGCCGAAGTCGGCGTGCGCGGTTGCATCCAGGCCGATCGAGCGCGTGAGCGCCGCCGAATCCCGCGCGACGGGCAGCGCGTCGACGCGCTGGTTGAAGGCGTTGCTGCGTGGCAGAACGGGGCAGCGGGCCGCCCCGGGCAGGCGGTGCGCGCTCGCGCTCGCCGTAGCGATGATCGCGGCGGCGAGGCCGATGGCCACGAGCGCTCGGCGCGGCATGCCGCGATGGTAGTTGCACGCGGGAGGCGGTCGTTTGCGGCGACTTACGGTGGCCCTTGCTGTCAGGGACGCTCTGAGGGACGGGCCTCATGCTCCTGCTCTCTTGAAAGTGCTAGCAGTGGCTAGCACCGTGCTAGCCATTGCTAGCGATTCGCTTTGGGGGGTTGGCACGTCCGCTCGCTGTGGGGGTCCGACCGGCGGCGCGCGCATCCCGCCCTCATCGATGCTCGAAGCGGCTGCGCCCGGACCCGCGCCGACGGGCCCGACCGCCCCCCGTCAGGCGTCGACCGCGGGCGTGATGCTCACCGCGGAGCCCGCCGCCAGCGTGACGTGCGACGGCTCGGCGGCAGCCAGGTGGCCCCACTGCGGGCCGTAGAGCGCCGCGAAGTCGACGTCCAGGCGCAGGTCGCGGACCTCGTGCAGCGCCCAGACCGGATGGGCGACCTGGTAGCTGCGGGCGCGGCCGTCGCGGGCGCGGCCGACGCCGAGGCTGTGGTGCGTGAGCCAGTAGGCGGCCGAGTGCTCCGCGGGCGCGGCCGCGACCGGGTCGGCCCAGGCCTCGAGGCGATTGCCCAGGCGCGGCCCGAAGCGGTGGCGGACGCCGAGCAGCCCGTCGCGGTGCAGCATCTCCTCGCGCATGCGGGTCGTCCGGTAGGGCTCGTTGTAGGCGACGCTCGCGACGATCGCGATCGCCGGGCGCGACACGAACTCGCGGATGAAGACGACCGCGCGCTCGCCGTGCAGCGTCACGTAGAAGCGCAGGTTGATCTCGGGGAAGTTCACGTGCATCGGGATCGGCACCCCGCGCAGGCGCGTGCGGCGAAACGCGAACGCCACGAGGCTCACGCGCGGCGAGCCCTCCAGGTGGTCGATCTGCGCGCCGCGCGGCAGATGCGGCTGCAGCAGCGCCTCGTCGGCGGCGTAGGTGACGCCGAGCACGTTGCGCCATTCGGCGGTGAGAAACGGGCGGCTCACGGCCCCAGCCAGTCTGCCAGCGGCAGTGCCGCGCCGGCAGCCGCGAGGTCCTCCGGCGCCGGCGTAACCGCGGGGATCGTCCAGACGTCGACGGCGCCGCGCGCGGCGATCGTCGCGCGGTTGGACCGCTGCATCACGCTCGGCTGCGCCGGCCAGGGCGTGAGCACCACCGCGCGCACCTGCAGACCTGCCGCGCGGGCCGCCGCGAGCGTCAGCAGCGAGTGGTTGATGGTGCCCAGCCCGGGCCGCGCCGCGATCACGAGCGGCAGGCCGAGCGCGACGGCGAGGTCGCGCACGTCGTGGCGGGCGCTCAACGGGACGAGCAGCCCGCCGACGCCCTCAACGACGAGCACGTCGGCGCCGGCCGCCGCCGCCCTCGCCGCAGCGGTCGTCGCGCCGAGGGACAGCTGCACGCCCGCGAGCTCGGCCGCGAGATGGGGTGAGACGGCGGGCCCGAACGTCGTGGCGCAGACGTCCTGCGGCCGCACGCCGGCCGCAGCCGCGAGCAGCTCGTGGTCGGTCGGCCAGGTGGGGTCGGGCTCGTCGAGCCCCGTCACGACCGGCTTGTGCGCCGCCACCCGCGCGCCGCCGGCCCGCAGCGCGGCGACAATCGCGGCGGCGACGATCGTCTTGCCGGCGCCGGTGTCGGTCCCGGTGACGAAGCAGCCCCGCAGGGCCACGGCGGCTACGCGGCGCGCGGCACGGCGCGCGGCTCGGGCGCCTCCGCGTCGAAGAAGGCGTGTGGCGCCGCCGCGGCGTGCGCGGCCTCCTGCGCGAAGGCCACCGGCATCGCGGTCGCCGGGCGAAAGCCCGCCTGCAGCGCGGCGCGACCGAGCACGCGCGCGGCCTCGCGCAGCTCGTCCTTGGTGTGCGTCGCCATCACCGCCAGGCGCAGCCGCGACGTGCCCAGCGGCACCGTCGGCGGCCGGATCGCCTGCGCGAAGACCCCGCGCTCCAGCGCCGCCTCGCAGACACCCATCGCGGTCTGCGCATCGCCCACCACGAGCGGGATGATCTGCGTCGAGGAGCCCGACACGTCGAAGCCCTCGCGCGCGAGCTCGCCGCGCAGCACCTCGGCGTTGGCGTGCAGGCGCTCCACGCGCCGCGGCTGCTCCTCGAGCAGCTCGAGTGCGGCGAGCGCGCCCGCGACGGCGGGCGGCGGTGGGGCGGTCGAGAAGATCAGCGAGCGCGCGCTGTTGGTGAACAGGTGCGCGAGCTCGGCGTCGCAGGCGACGAACGCGCCGTAGGAGCCCAGCGCCTTGCCGAGCGTGCCGACGACGACGTCGACCTCGCCCTCGAGGCCCGCCTCGGCGACGGCGCCGCGCCCGCCCGGGCCGAGGCAGCCGGTCGCGTGCGCCTCGTCGACGGCGACCCGCACGCCGTGCAGGCGCGCGAGCGCGACGATCTCCTCCAGCGGGGCGACGTCGCCGTCCATCGAGAAGACCGACTCGGTGACGATCAGCGCGCCGCGCGAGCCCGCCTGCGACAGGCCCCAGGCGAGGTGCTCCATGTCGTTGTGGCCGTAGACGAAGGTCTCGGCGCGCGAGAGCCGGCAGCCGTCGATGATCGAGGCGTGGTTGAGCTCGTCGGAGAAGACGATCTCACCGGCGCGTGCGAGCGCGCCGATGACGCCGAGGTTCGCGAGATAACCCGAGCCGAACAGCAGCGCCGTCTCGGTGCCCTTGAACGCCGCGAGGCGCTTCTCGAGGCGCCGGTGCACCGTCATCGTGCCCGACACCAGCCGCGACGAGCCCGCGCCGACGCCCCAGCGCAGCGCCGCGTCGGCGGCCGCCTCCTGGACGACCCGGCTGTCGGCGAGGCCCAGGTAGTTGTTGGAGCACAGCAGCAGGACGGGCTTGCCGTCGAGCACGACGTTCGGACCCTGCGGCCCGCTGACGAGGCGCGTGCGGCGATACAGACCGAGCTCCTGCAGCTCGGACAACCGGGCCTGGATCTCGATCACGATGCTGTCCTCCGTGTCAGCCCCGCACGGGTGCCGGGGTCGTGTTCGGTGCGTTGTCGGGACGCGGTGGCACGGTCCGCTTGCGCTGGAATCGCAACTGGGTCGACGGGTCCCAGAGGCGAACCTCCAGCCCCGCGAACTCGGCCTGCACGTCGCCTGGCTGCGGCGGCACCGCGGGCGCGGGGGTCGAGCCCTCGAGCCGGCCCGAGCGGTTGTCGGGCCGCGGGTCGGAGGCGTTGTCGGGCTGGCGCGCGACGTTGAGGCCGAGGTTCTCGAACATCGCGCGGTCCTCCTCGGGCGTGTTGCCAAGCGTCGTGAGGAAGTTGCCCATCATCACGCCGTTGATGCCCGCGCGGACCGCCAGCTGCTGCAGCTCGCCGATGTTCTCGACGCGCCCGCCGCAGAGCCGGAAGAGCGCGTCGGGCAGGATCAGGCGGAAGATCGCGATCCACTTGACCGCCTCCCACGGGTCCATGTACTCGCGGTCGCCGAACTTCGTCCCCGGGCGCGGGTTGAGGAGGTTGATCGGGACCGAGGTCGGGTCGATCGCGGCCAGCTCGAAGGCCATCTCGACGCGCTGCTCGCGCGACTCCCCGAGGTTCAGGATGCCGCCGACGCAGGTCTCCAGGCCCGCCTCGCGCACGGCGTCGATCGTCCGCAGGCGGCCCTCGTAGCGGACGGTCTGCGACACCTCCGGGTAATAGGACTCGGCCGTCTCGACGTTGTGGTGCACGCGCTGGACGCCGGCGTCCTTCAGCGCCTTCGCGCGCGCCGCGCTCATGTGGCCCACCGAGGCGCAGCGCTTGAGGTTGGTCTGCTCGGCGACCAGCCGCGCGCCCTCCAGCACCTTCTCGAAGTCGCGCTT
>JAXDFS010000225.1:0-3063 GCA_034665465.1 Solirubrobacteraceae bacterium | reverse complement strand
ACGTCGGCGGCGCCGTCGATGACGAGCGTCGGCACGTTGGGCAACGGGGCGGGCGGGGCCGGGGGCGGCGTCGCGGTCGGCCAGCCGAGGCAGAGGTCGACGATGTCGGTGCTCAGCGCGCTGGAGCCCAGGAACGGATAGAACGGGCCGTCGCCGAGCGTCTTGACGATCGCGCTGGCCTGCTGGGCCCGGGTCTGGCGAGCCGCCGCGCGATCCCACGGGAACACGCCCTCCTCGCACAGGGTCGCCGCGAAGACCGGATCGCTGAGCTCCTGGCCGCCCGCCTGGCGGCCGAGCTCGATGATCCCCGCCGAGCGCGCGGCCAGCCGGATCAGCGGCGCCGGGTCACCGCGCCGGGAGGACGTCAGGGCGGCAGGCAGCTCGGCGCGCAGGGTCGGGTTCAGGTCGCCCGAGAGCATGATGTTGAAGAGGTCCTCGCCGGTCATCGAGACCTTCAGGCGCCGGCCGCGGCCGTCGGTGAGGCGGCCGCGCAGCGGCTTGCGCACGAGGCGCCGGACCTGCCCGTTGAGCTGGACGACGGGATCGCTGGAGATCCCGGCGCACGCGCCGGCGGCGCAGAGGTCGCTGAGAACCCGCCGCATGGCGACGAACGTCGAGCGCTGCAGCGTGTCGGGCCCGGGCGGCAGGACGACGGAGTCGAGCACGAGCGCCTCGACGCGCGTGGGGTAGCGCGCGGCGTAGTCCAGGGCGACCTTCGTGCCATAGGAGACGCCGTAGAGCACGAGCTTCTCGTAGCCGCTCTCCGCGCGCAGCGTCTCGAGATCGTCGACGCTCGCGGACGTCGTGTAGAGGCCGCGCCTGGGTCCCAGCTCGGTGGCGCAGGCGCCGGCGGCCTCGGTGAGGGTCGGCCCGGGGAGCCGGCACTGCAGCGGCGTCGAGGCGCCGGTGCCGCGCTGGTCGAAGACGAGCAGGTCGCGCGTGGTCAGCGCCGGCGCCATGAGCGTGGCGAAGTCGGGCGTCAGCGGCAGCGCGGCCTGGCCGGGACCGCCGGCCAGGGCGACGACGGCGGTTGTCGCGGGGCTCGCGGCCGCGAGGCGGCGCACGGCCGCCAGGCGCACGGTGCCGGGCACGGCTCCCGCGCGGTCCAGTGGCACGTCGAGCGCCCCGCACTGAAAGCCCGCCGGCTGAGCGCAGGGCACGTAGGCGATGGCGGCCCCGGCCGGCGCGGCCGAGACGAGCAGGAGGGCCCCGGCGAGAAGAAGACCCTGCAGGGCCGGAAGGCGCATCCGGGTGCACGGTAGCAGCGCGCTACGGTGCGTTTTGCAAGCCCGCTCACCGCAACCAGGAGTTCGACATCACCGTGTCCAAGCACCGCGAGCCCGTGACCGCACTCGGTGCGCCGGCGGCCCTCGGCCCCTACAGCCACGCCGTGCGCGCCGGCTCGCTGCTGTTCTGTTCCGGGCAGATCCCGCTGGATCCCGAAACCGGCGAGCTCGTCGGCGAGACGCCGGCCGACCAGGCGCGCCAGTGCCTGCGCAATCTGCAGGCGGTCTGCGCGGCCGCCGGCGCGTCGCTGGCGGACGCGGTGCGCTGCACGGTCTATCTGACCGATCTCGGCGCCTTCGCCGACGTCAACGAGGCCTACGGCGAGTTCTTCCAGGCCGATCCGCCGGCCCGCGTGGCGATCGGCGTGGTGGCGCTGCCGAAGGGCGCGCAGGTGGAGATCGACGCGATCGTGGCGCTGCCGGCGCAGTAGCCGTTCAGGTTCGAGGGATAAAGCTTTACCCGGCGTTGGCCGATCCATTGCTCGCCGACCTCTTAGATGGCCGCATCACACCTGTGCCACGCCTCCCGCGAAGCGGAGGCAGAAGGAGCCTCATGAAACGCCTTTTTTCGATGATCCTGTGCCTCGCCCTCGTGGGTGCTGCCTCCGTCGGTGCCTCGACGGTGCTGGCCGACCACGGCGGCAGCGGCGGCAGTGACGACAGCGCCACCACGGCCGCCTGCCTGGCGACCACCCCGGTCACCCCGCCGGTCACCGGCCAGTCCGGCGACGACGTCGGCGATGTCGGCGACGACAGCCTCGCCGGCACCACGGGCGACGACAACATGGACGGCAAGGCCGGCGACGACGACCTCAAGGGCGAGTCCGGCGACGACGACATGTGCGGCGACGACGGCAACGACCACCTCCAGGGCGGCGCGGGCGACGACAGCCTGCACGGCGGCCTCGGCGACGACGTCCTGCAGGGCCAGGCCGGCAACGACATCGAGCGCGGCGACGCGGGCGACGACACGATCAGCGGCGGCAGCGGCCGCGACGTGCTGTCCGGCGGCGCCGGCAACGACCGCATCAAGGCGCGCGACGGGCACCGCGACCGCATCAACTGCGGCACGGGCAACGACACCGTCACGGCCGACAGGTCGGACTCGGTCGCAGCCAACTGCGAGCACGTCTCGCGCTAGCGCTCCGCTTCATCGGATGAGTCAGATCGCGGCGGCGGCCCTTCGGGTCGCCGCCGCAGCTGTCTCCGGGGCCGGGCGTTTGTGCGTGACCGGGCGCGGGGTATGCGCTGCATCCAATGCGCCTCGCCCTGATAGGCCTCGTCATAGCCGTCGTCATCTTCGCGGCGTCCGGGGGTCACCTGCTCTTCCTGCCGCTGCTGTTCGTCCTGCCGCTCGGCGGTCTGTTCGGCCGCCGCCGCCGCCGGTATCGCTAGATGTCCCTCAAGCATCCGGTCGACCGCGGAGGTGAGGGCCGCGGGCGCTTCGAGCGCGCCGCCGAGCATGCCTCCAACATCGCCTCCTCGCCGGCGTTCTTCTGGGGCTGCGCCGCGCTGATCCTGGCGTGGGTCCTCTCCTACGCGGCCGGCTGGTCGGACGTCTTGCGCAACTTCCTCGGCGACCTGCTGGCGGCCATCACGCTGGCGCTCGTCGCACTGCTGCGCAACACCGAGCGCCGGGCCGAGCACGCGGTGCAGTACAAGCTCGACGCGATCGCTCGCGCGCTGCTGGCCAGCCGCCACGACAGCGATCCAGAGGAGTCCGAGCGCGCCGACGAGGCGCTCGAGCGCGCGATCGGCCGCGAGGAGGAGGTCTAGG
>JAXDFS010000224.1:0-5621 GCA_034665465.1 Solirubrobacteraceae bacterium | reverse complement strand
CGCGTCGTGCGACTGCGCAGCATTCGGGAGGCCGGGACCGTCAGGAGCCCCGGGCGTCCTCGCCGCGCATGCGCCGCCCGGTCCGCTCGGGCACGGCTGTGCCGCGCTCGACCTGCCCGCCGGTGCGCGACCGGCCGCCGCCACCGCGGGCCGGGCTGCGGACGCGGACGCCCCACGCGCCGGCGGGGCGGCCGTCGCCTGTGCCGGTGCGGACGACGACCGCGTCTCGCTGCGCAGCTCGTGCACCGCGAGATAGCCGCCCCCGGCCCCCGTCACCGCCAGCGAGATCAGCACCTTGGTCCCGAGCACCTTCGCGCTCGCCATCGCGCCGCCGCCGAGCGCGCCCGCGCCGCCGGTGGCGGCCGCGCCGCCTTGGCCGACGGCGAATGCCGCGCTGAGCGAGCTGTGCTTGAGGGCGAGCGTCGGGGCGACCGGCAGCAGGAGGGCCATCCTCGCCTGCTGGGCTCGGACCTCGGCGGCGAACGCGTGGCAAGCCTCGCATTGGGCGATGTGGTGGCGCAGCAGGCCGCGCCGGGCGCTGCCGCGCAGGACGGTCAGCTGCTCGCGGATCTCGGCGCAGTCGGCCTCGCGCGCCGTGCGGCGGTTCATGAGGCCCTCGCGCGCCTGGAAGACGAGCGCCTTGACCTTCGTGGTGGGGACGTCAAGGATCGCTGCGATCTCGTCGTGGGAGTGCGCGGCGAGCTCGGAGAGGACCAGCGCGGCGCGCTGGTCGTCGGGCAGGCGCTGCAGGTCGCCGAGCAGCGCGCGCAGGTCCTCGCGGCGCTCGACCTCGGCCGACAGGCCGGCAGTCTCGGGAACGGCGGCCGCCGCGTCATCAAGCGCGGCGTGCTCGCGCCGCGCGCGCAGCACCGACAGGCAGCGATTGCGGGCGATCGTGTACAGCCAGGCCTTGATTGCGATCTCGCGCTCTCCGACCAGTAGGCCCTGGTAGGCGGCGACGAACGTGTGCTGGACGGCGTCCTCGGCCTCCTCCCGGCTGCCGAGCATGTGCCGGCAGAAGGAGAGGATGCCCGCGTGGTGGCGGTCGTAGATCGCCTCGAATGCGCCGCGGCTGCCGGCTCGGACCTGTGCGACGAGCACGTCGTCGGCGACCACCCACAGCGCTCGGCGGGGCAATCGCAGCCGCGCCCTGGTGGAGGTGCGAACGGCCATGGAAGAACTATGCCCGACCGCACCGCACGACGACACATGTCCTACTGAACGCGGGCCGGGCCGAAAGGTTGGCGACCCAGAGAAGAATTTGCCTGTATCAACCAACCCTGGTCGTTCTCTGGCGTTGTAGTGATGGCAAGAACGCCAAGAGCAGCACGGCCAGGAGGGCCCGTCCATGGCCGATCCACGTTTGGAGTCAGGTACTTGCGATGGCAACGCGCTCACCCGGAGGTACCCGCCGCACGGATGCGGCTGGCCATCGGCTCTGAGCGCCATGGGCGCGCGCACGTCGTCCAGCCCGTCGGCGAGCTCGACCTGACCACCGCCCCCCAGTTCGAGCACGAGCTCAAGCGCGTGGAGGCGACCGACGCCGAGGAGATCGTGGTCGACCTCAGCCGGCTGCAGTCGATCGACTACGTCGGCCTGAACATCTTGGTCCGCGCGGCCGCGCGCTCCAGCAGGCGCGGGGGCGGGCTGAAGCTCGTCCGCGGCCCCGACCCGGTCCACCGCCGGTTTCAGTCCACGGGCCTCGAGTCGCACCTGCCGTTCGCCGACTGAGGCGATCGCTGCGACCTCACCGATCCAGGTCGGCGCGCCGGCCGCCGCCGCGGGGCGCAGCGTCACCCGGGCCGATCGCCGCCGATCTCGTCGCGCGCGTAGCGCAGCAGGAGCCGCGCGAGCGCGCCGGGCGCAGCGAGCGCGACCGCGTGGCCGGCGGGCAGCACGTCGGGCTCGACGCCGAGACGCTCGCGAGCCAGGCGCTGCTGGAAGGCCAGCGGGAACAGCCGGTCGTCGCGGCCGCTGATGACCCTGACCCGCACGCCGTCGGGCCAGCTCGTCAGCGGCGTGGCGAAGATGGTGCCGCTCTGGCGTCGCGGCGTCGTTCCCGCAGCCGCCGCGGCGGGCACGTCGTGGAGGAAGACCTCGTCGAGGTCGGCGGCGGCCCAGGTCCGCATCGGGCCGTGGCGGCGCAACGTCTCCGCGGCCGCCTCCTCGTGGCCCACCGCCTCCCACCACGCGCCCGGGCTCTCGCCCCTGCTGGGGATCATCGCGTTGACGTAGACCAGCAGGCGCGTCGAGCGGGCGGCCGCGACCGCCGCGGCGGTGAACGCGCCCATCGACTGCCCCACGACGATCAGGTCGTCGCTGTCGCCGATCGCCTCCAGGACCGCCGCGGTGTACTCGGGCAGGCCCGCGGTGTCGTTGCCGCAGGGCAGGTCGGGGGTCACGGCCCGGTGTCCCGCCGCCCGCAGCAGGGGGGCCACGAGGTGCCAGTGGTCGGGGCCGGACCCCGCGCCGGCGATCAGCACGAAGGTGCTCATGAGCGGCAAGGTAGAGCGCGACGGGGCCGGTCGCGCCGCTCTTCGCCTGTAGCCTGACCCGCGCGCGCGTAGCTCAGCGGCTAGAGCATCGCCCTTACAAGGCGGGGGTCGCCGGTTCGAATCCGGCCGCGCGCATCGGGCTCAGAAGCGATACCCGAAGCGCTCGCAGATCCAGGCGGTCCGCTCGCCGACGAGCCCGCGCAGGGCGTCGTCGTAGTACTGCCGGTAGCCGGCGTGCTCGCTCGTGCGGGCCGGCGGGGCGTTGCGGATCGCGGCGAGAAGCTCGCGATCGACGCCGGCGTGTCCGCGGATGTAGCCGCGCAGCTGCTTGCGCAGCCCCTCGAAGCGCAGGGCGGCGAAGTCCGGGCGTTCGAGCGCCTCGCCCGCGATGCCGGTGACGCTCGCGCTGTAGAGGTCGGCGCCCAGCGTGGGCAGCGTCGGGTGATCGAACTCCCCGCTGCAGGCGCGCCTGACCGCCTCCTCGAAGTCCGCCTCGCCGCGGCGCAGCATGTTCTCCCACACGAAGCGCTTGCGGTCGCTGCGAATCGGGCCGGCGTTGCGACCGAGCTCGCGACCGCGCTGCGACGACCAGTGAAACCACGACACGTACCAGTCCCAGGGGTTGCGGACGACGTAGAAGCCGGGCAGCGCCCGCGCGTGGGCGGGGACCTCGCTGTAGGGCGTGTGGGTGTAGAGGCCTGTCTCCACGTGCGACATGTGCTCGACGAGGACCCGCTGGACGAACGTCCCTCCGGTCTTCGGGATGTGAAGGAAGACGAAGTCCTCGCCGATCAGCACGCGCGGCGACGCTACCGCAGTGGCGGCGCTCAGCGAAGCGCAGGCGGCGCGGGGGCCTCGGCAGGCGGCGGCGCCTCGGCTGGCGGCGCGGCCGGCGCGGCCGGCGGGTCGGGCGTCGCGGGCGCCGCAGTCGCCGGTGCGGACTCGTCGGGCGCGGCGGTTCCGCCGGCCGACCCGGGACCGGTGACCGGGGGTGGCGGCGGGGCGGGCTTCGGGGTCGTCGTCGCCTTCGGGGTCAGGGCCGGCCCGCGGGTGGGAAGCGCGGGCGCGCCGCCGCTCGGGACGCGCAGGCTGGGCGCGGGGTCGACGTGCTGCGGCGATCCGTCCTCGGCGCCCGCGTCGGGGGCCGGCGGCGCTGCCGGCGCCCCTGGGGTAGCCGGTGGCGCCGCGCGTGCCGCCGCTCTCGCAGTCGAAGCCGCGAGTCCGGCCATCTCGGGCACGGCGGCCTGCGGCACCTCGCCGGAGAGCATCGGTGCCGGGTCCACGGCGCAGGTCTGGCATTCCGCGGGGCCGCGGCGGACCTCGAAGTGCAGGTGCGGCGCGGTGCTGGAGCCGGTCGAGCCGACGAGCCCGATGACCTCGCCGCGCTTGACGTGCGCGCCGACGTGGATGCCCTCGGCGACAGCGCTCAGGTGCGCGTAACAGGTGGCGAGGTGCGGCCGGTGCTGCAGACAGATGAAGTTGCCGTAGCCGCCGGACTCGCCGATCGACTGCACGAGCGCGACGTCGCCGCCGTCCGCGGCATGGACCGGCGTTCCAGCGGGGGCGAGCATGTCCAGGCCGTTGTGCAGGTGCCCGGGCCGCGGGCAGCCGAAGTAGCCACAACCGCCGACGACGCCCTTGACCGGCGTGGCAAGCTCGCCGCGGCCGGGCAGCGGGATCGTGCCGAGCACCTCCCAGGCGCGGGCGCGCTCGACGACCATCGCGGCCGACAGCAGGCCCTGCGGGCCGGTCCCGTAGCGCCGCCGGACGGCGCGCAGCGCGCTCTCCCCGAGGTCGCGGGCGTGCGCGGACCTCAGCTCGGCGGCGATCGACATGACGACGTCGAAGTCGTCGCGGATCGAGGGATGGCGCTCGCTGGCGTTCGGATAGTCCGCGGGCCGGGCGAGGCCGCGGGAGGCGTACTTGTGGCGATACCAGGCGGGCTCGTGCGCGAGCTCGCTGGTGGCCTTGCCGAAGCCCGTCTCCTGGAAGTGGACCGAGGCGACGAGCATCCACGGCACGTCGAAGCGGCGCTTGGCCATGCGGTAGAGCGCGTAGTAGGGGTGCGCCTCCAGCAGGCGCTTGCGCTCGCTGAGCGGGCGGCGGGCGCGCCGGACGTCCGCGGGCGTCGGGATTCCCTCGAGGTCGGTGCCGAGCTGGCGGACGAGGGCCTTCGCACTTGCCACATGGGCCCCGCCGAGCGGGTTGCTGGCCTTCGCGCGCTGGCTGCCGCTGGCGGCCAGCACCACGAGCACGCACACGGCCGCGATCCCCGCGAGCAGCGGCGGCAGCAATATGCGGCGGACCAGCACGGCCGGCCGCAGGCGATCACGCGTCATGGCTCTCCCCCACAGGCTGTGGCTCTTCGACGCCGCGCCGCGTGCGCCCTCCGCCTGCAGGACAGCGCCCATTACGCTGCTGCGCGTGGTCGGCGTCATCGTCCCCGTGCACGGCTTCGCGCCCTATCTCGCCGAGACGCTGGACTGCCTGCTGGCGCAGGTGCCCGCGCCCGATGCCGTCGTGGTGGTCGACGACGCGTCGCTGCAGCCGCTCGAGCTGCACCCCGATCACACCGGGCGCTGCGCACTCGTCCGGCGGCAGGTCTGCGGCGGGCCGGCGGCCGCGCGGGCGACGGGGCTCGAGTCGCTTGGCTCGCGCATCGACCTCGTCGCGCTGTGCGACGCCGACGACGCCTGGACGCCCGGCAAGCTCGCCGCGCAGCTGGCGGCGCTCGATCGCTTCGGCGACGCGGCGGGGCTGTGCTTCGGGCGCGCGCTGGTCGTCGGCGCGGACGGGCGGCCCACGGGCGAGCGCTGGAGTGAGATGGCCGCCGGGCTGCACGCCGGCCCCGAGCTGGCGGGCCGGTTGTACTCCGCCAACCCGCTGCCGACGTCGAGCGTCGTGCTGCGGCGCTCCGCGCTGGAGGCGGTGGGCGGCTTCGAGTCGCCGGTGCGCCTGGCCGAGGACTGGGACCTCTGGCTGCGCCTGGCTCGCGCCGGTCACGGCTTCGTCTACGAGCCCGGCGCGGTGGTGCGCTACCGGCGCCATCCGGGCGGGCTGACGGCCGACGTGGCGGCGCTGGCTCGCTGTCAGCTCGAGCTGCACCGGGCTCATGGGGAGTCGGTG
>JAXDFS010000223.1:0-2614 GCA_034665465.1 Solirubrobacteraceae bacterium | reverse complement strand
GCGTCGTCGGTCTGGCAGTCGTAGAAGAGATAGCCCGAGGTCGGCTCGCGCTCGGCCAGGGCGGGCACGAGCTCGACGACCTCCTCGCCGGAGATGACGCGGTGGCGCTCCGGGCTCCACTCCGAGGCGTCCGGGGCCGCTGCGGTCGCGGGCGCGCCGCGGCCGCGCAGGCGCGGGCGCTGACGGCCGCGCAGGCGCTCGACCGTCAGCACGTCGTAGAGATTCAGGCCGACGCCGGTCAGCCGGTCCGGGCGCGTGCCGTAGAAGGCCGCGACGACGAGCGGCAGCGGATGCACGAGATGCGGCGCGAGCGCGACCATGAGCTGGCGCTCGAGCAGCGCCTCGCGCACGAGCCCGAGATCGAAGTTCTGCAGATAGCGCAGGCCACCGTGGACGAGCTTGGACGAGCGGCTCGAGGTGCCGGCTGCGAAGTCCGCGCGCTCGACAAGGGCGACGCTGTAGCCGCGGGTGGCGGCGTCGAACGCGACCCCGGCTCCGGTGATGCCGCCCCCGATCACGACCACGTCGAACTCCTCCGCGGCCAGCGTGGCGAGGGCGTCGGCCCGGGCGATCATGGTCCGGCAGTCTGCCAGGCACTCAAGTGCGCCCGGCGACGCGCCGATGAGCAGCCCATGCATCTTCGCTCTCGCCGCCTCGCGGCATTCATGTCAGTCACCGCGCTCGGCGCCGGAGCCACCGTCGTCGCCGCGCCCGCACAGGCCTCGCTGCTCGGCGGGCTGCTCCCGAACGTCGGCACGATCGTCACCGGCACGGGCTCCACCCTCGGCGGTGTCGTCGACGGGATCCTCCCCGGCACCGGCGGCGTCATCACCGGCGTCACGGGCACCGTCGGCGGGGTCGTCGGCGGCGTCCAGGACGCGGTCACCGGCGTGGTCGACCAGACGCTCGGCGGCGTCATCGGCGGCGCGACCGGCGGCCTGCTGCCCGGCAACGTCCTCGACAGCCTGCTCGGCACGCTGCTGGGCAACAGCAGCGCGGCGCCCGGCTCGCCCGCGACCGGCACCTCCGGCGGCCCGATCGTCCTCTCGGGCGGCTCGGTCACGCCCAACGGCATCGTCCTCGACGCCAGCGCGCCGCGCCCGACGGTCAAGATCCTCTCCAAGCTCAAGGCGATCGGCAAGAGCGGCCGGATGCGGATGGAGATCCGCACCAACGAGCCGGGCATCGTGGCCGTCGCGGGCAACATCCGCCCCGGCGCCGGCGTGCGCGCCAAGGGCGCCAAGACGGCGGCCAAGCACTCCCGCAAGCTCATCAAGGTCCCGTCGATCGTGCTCGGCTACCGCAAGGCCGGCAAGCTCGTCGTCACCGTCAAGCTCTCCCGCGCCGCCCAGCGCGCGCTCGGCAAGTCCAAGGACGCCAAGATGTCCGTCGGCACCGTCGCCTCGGACGTCTTCAAGAACCAGGACTCCGACAACATCAAGCTGAAGATCAAGCGCTGAGCCGCGCCCGGCGGCGCCCGTAGATGGCGGAGTGCAGGGCGCTGCGGTCGAAGCCCTCCGCGACGCGGTCGTCGGTCGCATAGGCGTACAGCGCCGTGCGCGCCACCTGGTCGAGGCTGCTGCCGATGACTGCGGCCACGGCCGTCGTCAGCATTGCCGCCGTCACGATCGAGTCCGTCGTCGTCTGCACCGCCAGCTGGTCGAGCAGCACCAACAGCCCGAACACCGGCGCGCCCACGAGCAGGACCACCACCCACAGCAGCCGGACCGCCGTCCCGGAGCTGGCGCCCCAGCTGCGCCGCATGACCTCCAGCGACGCCGCTACGACCCGGCGCAGCGGCGGGTTCTCGTACACGATGACCGGCACGACGAAGAACGTCGCAAACGACCACAGCGCTCCGAGGACGCGCCGCAGCCAGCGCCCGATCCACCCCTGGCGCTCGAGGATGCGCAGCACCAGGTGCACGATCGCCAGGGCGGCCGCCCAGCCGAAGATCAGCGGCAGCCGCCGGGTGGCACAGCGCAGCCCGGCGGCGACGCTCACCGGCTCGCCCGCCATGACGCTGCCGGCGCACGACACGAGCGCGACGTTGCAGAAGACGACGGCGCAGAGGGCGGCGTACTCGCCGCCGAGCGCTCCGATCAGCGCCGGCGTCCCGCTGTGGGTCCCAACGGCAGCGACGAGCCCGGGAGCCACGACCAGGGCGAATGCGACGAAGGCAAGCACGACCGCCAGCGCCGGGAACACCAGCAGCGGCTTGTTGCACCACAACGTGCGGACCGAGGAGCGCAGCAGCGACCGGGCTGCGGCGAAGATGCCGATCGTGGTGACGTCGCTGTCCATGGCCCCCTGGGGACCGCCGAAACTACAGCGCGCCCAGCTCGGAGGTGATCTCGGCGACGCTCGCCTTGGCGTCGCCGAAGAGCATCTGCGTGGTGTCGTTGTAGAACAGCGGGTTCTCGATGCCGGCGAAGCCGGAGGCCATCGAGCGCTTGAGCACGATCACCTGCTTGGACTCGTCGACGTTGAGGATCGGCATGCCGTAGATCGGCGAGTCGGGCTTCAGGCGCGCGTCGGGGTTCGTGACGTCGTTGGCCCCGATGACGAGCGACACGTCGGTGCGCCCGAACTCGGGGTTGATGTCGTCCATCTC
>JAXDFS010000222.1:0-6750 GCA_034665465.1 Solirubrobacteraceae bacterium | reverse complement strand
TCGTCCCGATCGCCGAGCTCTACGTGCTCATCCAGATCGGCCAGGCGATCGGCGTCATCCCGACGATCCTCCTGCTGATCGCCGACTCGATCCTCGGCGCGGCGCTCATGCGCCAGCAGGGCCGCGCGGCCTGGCTGCGCTTCAACCGGGCGCTCGGGGAGGGCCGAGTGCCCGGGCGCGAGGTCATCGACGGCGTGCTCGTCATCTTCGGGGGCGCGCTGCTGCTGACGCCCGGCTTCCTCAGCGACATCCTCGGCCTGATCCTGCTGCTGCCGCCGACGCGGGCGGTCGTGCGCGGGGTGCTCGTGCGACGCTTCGGCGGCCGCTTGGTGGCGAGCGCGACGGGCGGCGCGCAGATGCGCTTCGGCCGGATGTTCGGGGCCGGTGCGCGCCCCGGCGACGTGCCGCCGCGGCGCCGCGGCGACGACGACGACGTCGTCGACGCCACCGCGAGCGACGTGCCGCCGCGGCGCGGCGAGCTGTCGTGAGCACGACCCCCGAGCCGCCCCGCGCCCTCCCCGTCGTGACGCCGGAGCAGGACGCGCCGTGCGCGCCTGCGGCAGTGGACAAGGCCTTTCGCGATGCCGTGACGTTCGCCTTCGGCGACCCCGTCGCAAAGCTCTACGGCCAGGCACGGATCGGCCTCGGCGCCGGCGGCGCGAGCGGGCTGGCGCTGCTGTTCGCCGGCAGCGAGGTGGCGGCTGCCTCGACCGCGAGCGCAGTCGCCGCAGGCGACGGGAGCACCGGCATGCCCTCGTCGTGGGACGGGGTCCGGGTGGCGGGCCTGCAGACGACCGTCGAGGAGCCGCTGGCGGCGTGGACGCTGCGCTTCGAGCGCGAGGGGGCGGGCTTTGACCTGCGCTTCGAGGCACGCTCGGCGCCCGCGGTGCTCGCCGCCGACACCGAGGTGGCGCGGACGGGCGGCATGGAGGGCTCTGAGCAGCTGTGCAGCGTGACCGGCACCGTCACGCTCGACGGGCGCGCGCGCCGGGTGGACTGCCTGGGCCAGCGCGGTCACATCTGGGGCGCGACGGACTGGAAGCGCATCGAGCTCGCACGGACGCTGTCGGCCTGGCTGGGCGCCGACCGGGCGATCATGCTCGCCGCCGCACGGCCGGCGCGCGCCCGCGGGCACGGCGAGGAGGCCATCGCAGGGTGGCTCGTGGACGGGGGCGAGCCGTCGCCGATCGAGGACCCGCGGCTGTCGACGACCTACGACGGCGAGCTGCGCCAGCAGCGCGCGGGCCTGGAGCTGTGGATGGACGAGGAGAGCCAGATCGCCCGCCGCGCGTCCGGGCGAGTGGTGTGCGGCACGACGCTCGACCTCGGCGACGTGCGCCTTGACAGCTCGTTCTTCACCTGGCGGATGGAGGGCCGCGAGGGCGTCGGGCGCTATGACGTCATGCGCCGTGTGGGCAACGGGGCCGCCGGCCGCAAGCGGTGATCCGCGGCGTCATCAGCGACTTCGGCGGCGTGCTCACGACGCCGCTGGCGGGCTCGTTCGCAGTCTTCGCCGACCGGTCGGGGATGTCGATGGCCGAGCTCGGCAGTGCCCTGGCCGCGATCATCGCCCGCGAGGGAGCCCACCCGCTGTACGAGCTCGAGTGCGGGCGCATGAGCGAGGCGCAGTTCCTCGCGGGGCTCGAGCGCGCGCTGCGCGACGAGGTCGGCCGCGAGGTCCCGTGCTCGGGCTTCGCCGAGGCGCTGTGGGCCGGCCTCGCCCCCAACCCGCCGATGATCGACCTCATGGCCGAGCTGCGCGGCGAGGGCTTTCGCATGGCGCTGCTGACGAACAACGTGCGCGAGTGGGAGCCGCGCTGGCGGGCGATGGCCCCGATCGACGACATCTTCGAGCTCGTCGTCGACAGCGCGTATGTCGGGATGCGAAAGCCCGATCCGGAGATCTACGAGCTGACCCTGCAGGGCCTCGGGCTGGCGGCGCAGGAGTGCCTGTTCGTCGACGACCTCGAGCGCAACTGCGAGGCGGCCGTCGACGTGGGGATGCAGGCGGTGGTCTACCGCGACGCCGAGCAGGCGGCGGCGGAGATCAGGGCGGCGCTGGGCGTGACCGGGCAGCCGGTCAGCTAGCAGCGCCGGCTCGGCCGGGACCCGCGTCTAGTTGTCGCAGCCGAGGCGATCCCAGAGGTACAGGTCGACGCACTCCTTCGCAAGCTCGCGGCAGCGCTCGCGGGAGAGATGCGGCAGCACCGTGGTCAGCGCCTGCTCCTCGGCGACGCCGGCGTCGAAGGCCTCCTCGCCACGGAAGCCCGCGGCGATCTTCAGCGCCTCGCGCCGGTTCTCGCCGAGGCTCGCAAAGACGTTCACGAGAAACTCGCGGTTGGCGATCGGATGGCCGACCTCCAGCGACGCATGCCAGGCCGCGAGCATCGACAGGTCGTGCTCGTCGAGGTCCTGAACGGCCTTCGCGTAGTGCGAGGCCAGCTCCCCCTCGGGGATCTCATCCACCCACGCACGAACCAGCTCGCCGAGGATCTGCCGGCGGGCCTCACGGCCGACGGACTCTGCGATCACCCTGATCGCGTCCTGCGGTTCGATGAAACAGAGCGGCATAACCGGCTCCCTGACGCTCGGGAAAGAACGGACGCGATGCACGGTAGGGAGCGGATCGGACGTGATGGGTGAGCCGATGCAGCGCGCAATTCCCGCGGCGCCCGATTTCGTCAGGACGTCAGGGACCGAACTCGCTCGCGGCGGGCGCAGAGCTGAACTCCGGCGCGGCCGCCGGCGCGGGCCTGGGCGCAGGCGCCCTGCTCGTGCCCGCGGGCGCGCTCGCCGTGGCGGCGATGAAGTGGACCGCCGGCGGCCGGCGGGCGGCCCCGAACTCGCCGGCGGTCGTGCGGCTCGCGGCCGCGCGATTCTGGCCGAACTCGTCGACGTGCGGCGCGGCCGGCGCCGGCCCCGGGCGCCGTCGTGCCGGTGCTGCGACGACATGCCTGGCGGCGATCGTCCGCAGTGGCGCGCGTGTCGCGTGCTCGCGGGCGATCGTGGCAGCCGCGACGGCGCGGCGAGGGTGCTCGTGGCTCACCGTCCGCTCGACCGTGGCGTACCCGCCGCCCGCAACCGCCGCGGCGGACGCAGCCACCGCGGCGACCTTGCCAGCCGCCGCAGCCTCCATCGCGGCCTGCGCCTTGGTCACCGAATAGACGGCACGCTCGTGAAATCCGCCGGCGATCGCCTCGTAGGCGCGCATGACGAGACCCGAGATGTGCTCGGCGCCGCCCGTCGCGACGATGGCCAGCGGGACCGGCAGCACGGCCGACAGCGGCGCCGAGCTGTCGTGCAGGGCCTTCAGGGTCGCGCGACAGCCGGGGCAGTTGCGCAGGTGGGGGCGCAGCTCGAGGATCTGCTCCGGCGTCGCCTCCCCGTCCACCATCGCCGAGATCACCGGCATCCAGCGCCGGCACTCATCCCCCGACTCGATGCCGGCGTAGCGCTCGAGGAAGCTGCGCCGGCCCTCGGTGAGGCAGCGGTTCACCTTCGTGTAGGACCATCCGGTCATCGCGCCGATGTCGTTGTAGCTGTGGCCCTGCGCCTTGAGCCACAGCGCCCGCAGCTCCTGGGGCTTCAGCCGCTGCAGCGCCTCGGCCGAGCGGCTGACGAGGTCCAGGCTCAAGAGCTGCTCCTCGGGGCTCGGCACGCGGTCTGACTGGTGGGCGTCGAAGTCCACGTCGGACGAGTTGACGAGCCGCTTGCGCGAGCGGCGGATCGCCTGGGCCTCGCGCTTGACGACGACGTGCAGCCAGTTCGCGGCGCGCTCGGGATCGAGGCGGTCGGCGTGGCGCATGAAGATCTCCAGCGCCCGCTGGTAGGCGTCCTGGGCGTCGTCGAAGCAGATCGAATGGCGCCGGGCCGTGCGAATCAGCGACTCCGCGTGCGCGGCGACGGTGCGGAGGATCAGCTCCTCGGCGGCGCTGCTGTCTCGTCGTCCGCCTCCCTGCCCGTCCTCCATCGCTCCGCCCCCGCCACCGGGGCCCGCTCAGGGCCTTTGCTGCTCTAGGAGACCGTACGACGAAGTTCGCCCCTGGCAGGGCGCCGCTGCCCGCAAATTGCGAGCCTTTTCAGCGGCCCAGCACGGCCGGCTCGCCCGCGCCGACGGTCTCGGCCCGCTCGGCGACCGCGCGCAGCTGCTCGATCGTCTGGCGCAGGATGCGCGAGACCTGCATCTGGCTGACCCCGAAGATCGCTCCGATCTCCGCCTGCGTCATGTCCTCCTCGAAGCGCAGGCGCACCATCTCGCGCGCCCGCGCGGGGACCGTCTTCAGGAGGTCGTCCAGCGCGGCGCGCTGCTCGACGCGCTCGATGTCGTCGTCCTCGGCGCCGATCGTGTCGCCGAGCGTCGTTCCCTCGCCGGGCTCGCCCTGCGGCGCCTGCAGCGAGATCGCGCTGCGGCCCCGGCGCGCCTGCAGCGCCTCGAGCACCTGCTCGTCGTCGAGGCCGGCGGCCTGCGCCAGCTCGCTCGTCGTCGGCGACCGGTCGAGCTGCTGCGTCAGTCGGATGAGCGCGGTCTCGACGCGGAGCGTCACCTCCTGCAGGTCGCGCGGCGGCCGGACCGTCCAGGTGTGGTCGCGGAAGTAGCGCTTGAGCTCGCCGGCGATCGTCGGCACCGCATACGAGCTGAAGGCATAGCCGCGGGAGAGGTCATAGCGGTCGATCGCCTTCACCAGTGCAATCGAGGCGACCTGCACGAGGTCCTCGAGTGGTTCACCGGAACGCTGGTAGCGGCGTGCCAGCGATCGTGCGAGCGGCATGAAGCGCTCGATGAGCGCCGTGCGCGCATGCGTGTCACCAGAAGTCAGCCAGGCCCGGAACAGGCGCTCGTCATCGCGTGCGCGCCGGGCACGGGCCTCGTCGGTGAGCTGTGATTCCGCCTCCCCGCTGGGGCGAGCGGCGGCCTGTCCGAGAATCGCCACGGTTCACTCCTTACGACAAGATGGGTGAAGTTTCCGATGGGTCCCACTCGCCGCCACTCCTGCGCAACCGGTGCAATCGAGGCGTCGTCCTGCGATGCGCTTACCCACGCCCTGAGCAGGCGAAACCACGCCGGAGCGCCAGCTTCTGAGCGCCCTGGCGGGCGCTACCGGCGGACGGGAATCTCGAACCAGACGTGGGTGGTTCCGGCGGTCAGGCCCCAGCGGTCTGCGACCCGCGCGACGATGTGCAGTCCGTGCCCGCCGACCCGCGACGGGTCCGGCCTGCGCCTGCGCGGGGTGAAGCCGTGGCCCTCGTCGGACACCGCGCCGGTGATGCGCCCGCGGTCGAGCTCCATGCGCAGGTCGACGTCGCCGCGGCCGTGCAGGACGGCATTGGTGACAAGCTCGCTGACCACGAGCAGGACGTCGTCGAGGGTCTCCTCGCCGATGTGCTGGGCGAGCTGCCTGGCGACGATGCGCCGGGCCTCGCGGACCGCCGTCCACGTCGGCGACAGCCGTACGGCGAAGCGGGCATCGGGTGCCGGGCTGCGGCGAACGCGCTTGGAGGTCTGGGCTTGTGTGAGCCGCAACGGCTTCCCCTCTCCGGTCGTCGCGACGGCCGTTTCGGACCGCCGAGCTCCACTGGGAGTTCGGTTGCCTACCCGGTGTCAGGCGGGTTGACACGCGCGTTGGCGGCGCCCTGTCAGCGCAGGTGCGAGGGCTCCGCGTCGTCGCTCGCACGATGCGGCGGGCGGCGCTCGGCGCGCGTCAGCCGGAAGGACCGCGCGCCGCGATGCGGGCGAAACGAGCGCACCTCGCGCGTGTGCTCGGTGCTGCGGAAGCTGACGTCCGGCAGCAGGCGCCGGGCGGCGGAGCGCACGAGGATCGCCTCCGCGACCGCGATCGGGTCGATGACGTAGTGCTCCTCGCGTACGAGCTCCTTCAGGACCTTCGTGCGTGAGTTCATCTCAGGTTCACCATCGGCTTGCAGGGCTGATCGGCAGACCCGCACCGTAGGGCGAGCGATCGCGGCGCCCGTTAGACGCGCGTCCGAGTCACACGCCGAGTACGCCGGCGATCGCGTCGCGCTCGTCCTCGCCGGCGACCGCGGCGGACCCCATCGTCGCCCGCCTGCCTGCCGGCGCGCCCCAGTTGAAGAGGGCGAGATCGAGCACCTCGATCGGCACCTGCACGGCGTCGGCGAGCTGGCGCGCCCGGCGCTCCAGCAGGATCTTGTCGCCGATGCCGAAGACGCGCTTGGCGGCGGTCGTGGTGTCGTCGTCGGTGAACTGAAGCGACGAGGCGCGCACGTCCGCGACCCCGAGGCGGCCGAGCCCGACGAGCAGCTCGTAGCGCGCGCCGCGCGTGAACCCCTGCACGGCGAGGCGCTCGAAGAGCCGGTCGAAGCGCCGCTCGGGCGTCCACGAGGCCTCCCCCGCGAACGCGCCGGCCTGCCCGCCGGCGCGCGTCGCCCAGGCCCGGTAGGCCAGCACCGTGCGCTCCGCGCTCGCGGGGTCGTGCGACGTGCGCGGGCCGCGCGGGACGGCGAGGTCGGGCAGCTCGCCCGATGCCCACGGCACGTGCGCGGCGCGGATGCCGGCGAACGGCTCCTCGTCCTGCGTCGGGGCGAGGTAAGCGGTGAGGAAGGCGAGCCACAGCGCCTCCTCCCGATCAGGCTCGGCGGCGATCTCGGCGTAGACGCCGGGCGGGTCGGCCGCCAGCTCGGCCAGCCGGGCGGCGGCGAACGCGAGCTCGCCCGCGAGGCGCTCGGCGTCGGCCGAGGCCCGCAGGCCCGCGACGAGCTGCGAGCGGTAGCCGT
>JAXDFS010000221.1:0-3707 GCA_034665465.1 Solirubrobacteraceae bacterium | reverse complement strand
CGATCGATGATCCGGCGGCCGCCGAGCGCGAGCGCGAGCAGGACGGTCGCCGAGCCCAGGCCGTAGGCGATCCCGACCGCCACGAGCCTGCCCGTCGTCCCCTGCGACGCGCTGACGGAGATCACCGCTGCGAGGATCGGGCCGGCGCAGGGCGCGAAGACGAAGCCGAGGGCGCCGCCGACGACGACGCCCGACCAGAAGCCGTCCGCGTCCTTGGTCGGGGCAAAGCGCGAGAGCCCGGACATCCGGTCGGCGATCCAGTGGCCCGCGGGCGGATACAGCAGGGTGGCGCCGAAGATCGCCAGGACGACGATCGACGCCGTCCGCAGCGCGCTGTCGCCGATTCCGACGCCGTCGACGACCGAGGCGACGCCGACGATCGTGATCGTGAACGTCACCGTCAGCCCGGCGACGATGCCGAACGGGCGCCTGCGCCCGCCGGTGCCGCTCGCCGACAGCAGGGCGGGCAGCACCGGCAGCACGCAGGGGGTGACCGCGGTGGCGGCACCGGCGAGAAGGGCGAAGAGGAGCAGGACGATCATCCGTGAACCATGTGTTCTCTCATTCGCGGGTTACGGATGCATGACGGTGGCGGCAGGTTCATTAGTCTGCGCGCCCATGCGCACGAGAGTCGTCTCCATCATCACCTGGCCGCTGCGCTTCCTGCGCCGCCTCCTCGGATTGCTGCTGCGCCCGCTTCGCAAGCGCGGCAAGGCGGTCGAGGGCGAGACGCCGGTGAACGGCGAGAAGCCGGCGAAGGGCGAGAAGCCTGCGAAGGGCGAGAAGCCTGCGAAGGGCGAGAAGCGCCTGCGGCGCAAGAAGGCGGTCAAGGGCGAGCAGCCCGCCAAGCGCGAGCGCTCGAACCCCTTCAAGAAGGTGATCGGGCTGCGCGGCAAGCCGCGGATCGCCGCCTTCGCGATCCTCGCGGTGGTCGTCGTCGTCCTCGTGCTCTCGCTGCGGCCGGGCCCCAACGACGAGAAGGACGTCCGCGCGACGCTCGACCGCTACGCGCAGGCGACCCGCGAGAAGGACTACCAGACGCTCTGCGACGACCTCTACGCGCGCGACCTCGTGCAGCGCATCCGCGCCGCCGGCCTGCCCTGCGAGGTCGCGCTGAAGACCGGCCTCCAGGACCGCCAGAACCCGCAGCTCACCGTGCTCGGCGTCGAGGTCAGCGGCGACCAGGCGCTCGCGCGGGCGCGCTCGACCGCCGTCGGCGAGGTCGCCTCGGTCGACACGATCAAGCTCATCCGCGAGGACGGGGGCTGGCGGGTGGCGTCACTGTCGGATCCCGGCGCCGCGCAGCCGGGCACGGGTCCCTAGCTGCGGCGGACCAGGACGAACACCGCCGCCAGCGCGAACGCGATCTGGCCAAAGGACGCAGCGGTGCCGAGGTTCGCGGCGCCGGCAGCCTCGGCGGCCACGGTCACGACCAGGAACGCGGCGACCATCAGGGCGAGGTCGAGGATCCAGCCGCGCCTCATGCCGCCGCCGCCTCCAGCGCCCGTGTGAGCGCCGGCACGTCGAGCGCCGGATCCTGATCGGCCAGCAGCTTGACGGCGGCGCGCCGGCCGCCGAGACCGCGCAGCCCGCGCTCGCCGTGCTCGGCGACGAAGTCGGCCAGCGCGCTGGCGCGGCGCGCCTGCAGGCGGCGCTCGCGCACGTCGATGCGCGCCCGGTGCTCGTCGAGCGCCGCGACCAGATCGCCGAACCCCGTCGCAGGGGCCAGCGAGCTGACGGCGACGACCTTCGTCTCGCTCGCGCCGAGAGAGCGCAATGCGGCGTGCAGGTCGCGGCGCGAGTGCAGCGCGACCTTCCCGAGATCGGCCTTCGTCACGACGAGCACGTCGGGGATCTCCATGATCCCCGACTTCAGGAACTGCAGGACGTCGCCGCCGCCGGGCTGCACCACGACTGCGACGGTATCGGCAACCTCCGCGACCTCGGTCTCGGACTGCCCGACGCCGACGGTCTCGATGACGACGACGTCGAAGGCCGCCGCGAGCGCGTGCGCGGCGGCGCGCGTGGCGGGGGCGAGGCCGCCCAGGCGCCCGCCGGCCGCCATCGACCGGATGAAGACGCCGCGGTCGGCGGGATCGGCGGCGATCCGCGCGCGGTCGCCGAGCAGCGCCCCGCCCGAGCGCTTGGAGGAGGGGTCGACCGCCAGCACGGCCACGGTCCGCCCCAGCGAGCGCCAGGCCCGGAGGAGCTCGGCCAGCAGCGACGACTTGCCGGCGCCGGGCGGGCCCGTCACGCCGACGATGTGCGCGGGCGCCTCGGCGCCGAGCACGGCCGGGGAGACCGCCTGCAACAGCGCCGCTATCGCCTCGCGGTGGCCGTCTGCGCGGCTCTCGACGAGGTTGCACACCGCCGGCGCCGCTTCGAGGTCGCGCTCGCGCAGGCGCCTGCCGAGGTCTTCGCCGGTCGCGGGCATCGCCGCGGACGGTAGTGCAGTGCGGGCGAGCGTCAGGCGCTCGCGGCGCCGACGCCGTTGCGCTCGGCCACGAGCGCCACGATGTCGCGCATGATGCGCGTGAGGTCGAAGTCCTTGGGCGTGTAGACCGCGGCGACGCCCGCCTCCTTCAGCGGCGCGATGTCGGCCTCGGGGATGATCCCGCCGACGATCACCGGGGCGTCGACGCCGGCCTCCGCGAGGCCTGCGATGACCGAGGGGATGAGCTCCAGGTGCGAGCCCGACAGGATCGAGAGCCCGATGACGTGGACGCCCTCCTGCAACGCCGAGGTCACGATCTGCAACGGGGTCAGCCGGATCCCCTCGTAGACGACCTCCATGCCGACGTCGCGGGCGCGCACGGCGATCTGCTCGGCGCCGTTGGAGTGCCCGTCGAGTCCGGGCTTGCCGACGAGGATCTTGATCCTGCGCCCGAGCGCGTCGCCCACACGGGCGACCTCGTCGCGCAGCTCCTCGAGCTCGGGACCGACTGCGGCGGGGCCGGCGCTGGCCTCGCCGACGCCGGTGGGCGCGCGGTACTCGCCGAAGGCGTCGCGCAGCGCCTGCGCCCATTCGCCGGTCGTCGCGCCCGCGCGGGCGGCGGCGATCGTCGCGGGCATGATGTTCTCCTCCGGCGCCCGAGCGACGCGCCGCAGTTGCACGAGCGCGAGCTCCACGGCCTTGCCGTCGCGCTGCTCGCGCCAGGCCTGCAGCGCCGCGATCTGGTGGGCCTCGACGCCGGGATCGACCGTGAGGATGCCGCCGTCCTCGCCGGTCGCCAGCGGCGACGGCTCGGTCGACTCGTAGCGGTTCTGGCCGACCACGACGAGGTCGCCGGACTCGATCCGCCGGATCCGCTCGCGGTGGGACTCCACCAGCGACGCCTTCATGTAGCCGACCGCCTCGACCGCTCCGCCGTGCTCCTCGACGACGGCCATCTCGGCGCGGGCGCCCTCGACGAGCTCGCCGACGAGCCCGTCCATGACCACCGAGCCCTCGAAGATGTCGGGGTACTCGAGCAGGTCGGTCTCGTAGGCGAGGATCTGCTGGATGCGCAGCGACCACTGCTGATCCCACGGCCGCGGCAGGCCGAGGGCCTCGTTCCAGGCCGGCAGCTGGATCGCGCGGGCGCGGGCGTCGCGGCCGAGCGTCACGCCGAGCGCCTCGAGCACGATCCGCTGGACGTTGTTCTCGGGCTGGGACTCCGTCAGCCCCAGGGAATTGACCTGCACGCCGTAGCGGAAGCGCAGCTGCC
>JAXDFS010000220.1:0-3255 GCA_034665465.1 Solirubrobacteraceae bacterium | reverse complement strand
GCCGACGCGGCGCTGGGGCAGGCGCGCGCGAAGGCCGAGGAGGCCGCGCGGGAGCACGAGCGGGCTCGGGTCGAACTCGACGCCGGGGGCTAGGGACGGGTCGGCTGTCGGCTGCGGCGCGCTTGTGAAGGGCCGGCGGGCTTACGGCGGCGATGAGGGTGAGGATTCGTGCGGCTGGGGGGCGCGCGGTCAGCCGGGGGTGTGTCGAATTTCCGGGTCCCAGACCCGGTCTTTCGACGCACCCCTCCGCGGGCGAGCGCCACAGACGAAGGACCCGCCTCCCTCATCGCCGCCGTTCACGAGCGCCGGCACCGCCCGAGCCGCCCGAGCCGGCCGAGTCAGCCAGACGCGGGCGCCGGCGTATGCCGCGCCACGATCGCCTCGCAATCGACGCCGGCCGGCAGCGTCCCGTACTGCAGCCCGCTGTCGCCCGCCAGCCGCGAGGCGCAGAAGGCGTCCGCGACGCACGCCGGCGCGTAGCGCACAAGCAGGGAGCCCTGCAGGGCCAGCGCCATCCGCTCCACGACGCGCCGCGCCCGCAGCTCCAGCCCGTCGGGGTCCGCGAGCTCCGCGAGCAGCGATCCGGTGAAGGCATCCAGTCGCGCGTCGGCTCCCGCCGCGCAACCGACCTCGTCCATGAACGCCTCCAGCGCCGCCGGCTCGCGGCTCAGCGCGCGCAGGACGTCGAGCGCCATGACGTTGCCCGAGCCCTCCCAGATCGAGGCCAGCGGCATCTCGCGGTACAGGCGCGGCATGCCGGACTCCTCGACGTAGCCGTTGCCGCCGTGGCACTCCAGCGCCTCGAACGCGTGGCCCGGGCCGCGCTTGCAGACCCAGTATTTGCCGATCGCCGTGCCCAGGCGCTTGAGCTGCCGGGCTGCGGTGTCGCCGCGCGCGGCCTCGTCGTAGGCGCGCGCCAGGCGCATCGCCAGGGCCGTCGCCGCCTCGGACTCGATGCACAGGTCGGCGAGCACGTTGCGCATGAGCGGCTGGTCGGCAAGGCGCTTGCCGAAGGCCGAGCGGTGCGCCGCGTGCCAGGTCGCGTTGGCGACGCCCCAGCGCATCCCCGCGGCCGTGCCGATGATGCAGTCCAGGCGGGTGTGGCCGACCATCTCGATGATCGTCGGCACGCCGCGCCCGGGCTCGCCGACGATCTGCGCCCACGCCCCGTGCAGCTCGATCTCGCTGGAGGCGTTGGAGCGGTTGCCGAGCTTGTCCTTCAGGCGCTGGATGTGGAAGGCGTTGCGCGTGCCGTCGGGCAGGATCCGCGGCAGCGCGAAGCAGGTGGGGCGGGCGGGATCGGCTTCCGTCTGCGCCAGCACGAGGAAGAGGTCGCACATCGGCGCCGAGCAGAACCACTTGTGGCCGGTCAGCTCGTACTCGCCGTCCGCGCCTGCGTCGATCGGCCGCGCGACGGTCGTGTTCGCACGCACGTCCGAGCCACCCTGCTTCTCGGTCATCGCCATCCCGCACAGCGCGCTGCGCTTGGCCCCGGTGCCCAGCTCGGGGTCATAGCTCGTCGCCGTCAGGCGCGGCTCCCACAGCGCGGCCAGCTCCGGCTGCGCCCGCAAAGCCGGTACCGCGGCGAACGTCATCGTGATCGGGCAGGTGAAGCCGCCCTCGGCCTGCGCTGCCGTGAGGTACATCGCGGTCCGGGCGACGTGGGCGCCGTCCTGCGCCGAGGTCCACGGGAGCGAGTGCAGCTCGTGGCGCACCGCGAGCCCCATGAGGTCGTGCCACGCGCGGTGGAACTCGACCTCGTCGATGCGGTTGCCGTAGCGGTCGAAGGCCTTCAGCCGCGGCGGGTTCTCGTTGGCCTCGAAGCCCCAGCGCAGCGGCTCGGCGCCCCAGGCCGCGCCGACCTCCAGCGCGCGCTCGCGCGCCCAGCCGCCGCCCTCGCGCTCGAGCGCCTCGCCGAGCGCGACGTGGTCGGCGAAGAGGTTGCGGTTCTCCAGCGGCGGGGCCTGGTTGGCGACCTCGTGCGTGTGAAAGGGGGCGGCGGGCTCGCGCAGCTGGTGGGCCATGCCTGCAAGTCAAGCACCCTGCGAGGGCGGGCAGCGCCGGAGCAGGCGCTCGGGCAGCGCCGGCGCTAGGTGGTGGCGCCGGCCTTCAGCACCGCCAGCGCCGCGGCGAACGTCGCGCTCGGCCGCATGACCGCATCGACGCGCGCCGCGTCCGCCCGGTAGTAGCCGCCGATGTCCACCGGCTCGCCCTGCACGCCGGCGAGCTCGGCGACGATCGCCTGCTCGTCCGCCGCGAGCCGCTGCGCGACGGCCGCGAAGCGCGCCGCCAGCTCGCCGTCGTCGCCCTGGGCGGCGAGCTCCTGCGCCCAGTACAGCGCGAGGTAGAAGTGGCTGCCGCGGTTGTCGAGCTCGCCGCAGCGGCGCGACGGCGAGCGGCCGTTCTCCAGCACGCTGCCGGTCGCACGGTCCAGCGCCTCGCCGAGCAGCCGGGCGCGCGCATTGCCGGTCTTCTCGGCGAGCATCTCCAGCGACACCGCCAGCGCGAGGAACTCCCCGAGCGAGTCCCAGCGCAGGTGGTTCTCCGCGAGCAGTTGCGCGACGTGCTTCGGGGCCGATCCGCCGGCGCCCGTCTCGAACAGGCCGCCGCCGTTCATGAGCGGCACGATCGAGAGCATCTTGGCGCTCGTCCCGAGCTCGAGGATCGGGAAGAGGTCGGTCAGGTAGTCGCGCAGGACGTTGCCGGTGACGGAGATCGTGTCCTCGCCCGCGCGAGCGCGCTCGAGCGTGAAGCGCGTCGCTTCGGCGACCGGCAGCACCTCGATCCGCAGGTCGTCGACGCCGAGCTCGTCGAGCGCCGGGCGGACCTTCTCGAGGAGCTGCGCATCGTGCGGGCGCGTCTCGTCGAGCCAGAAGACCGCGGGCGCCCCGGTGGCGCGCGCCCGGGCGACGGCGAGCCGCACCCAGTCCTGGATCGCCGCGTCCTTGGTCTGGCACATCCGCCAGATGTCGCCGGCGTCGACCTCGTGCTCGAGCAGCGTCGCGCCGCCGCCGTCCACGACGCGCACCGTCCCCGCCGCTGCGATCTCGAACGTCTTGTCGTGCGAGCCGTACTCCTCGGCCTTCTGCGCCATGAGGCCGACGTTCGGCGTCGTCCCCATCGTCGCCGGATCGAACGCGCCGTGCTCGCGGCAGTGCTCGACGGTCTCGGCGTACAGCGGCGCGTACGAGGAGTCGGGGATGACGAACTTCGTGTCCTGCAGCTCGCCGGCCGCGTTCCACATCTGCCCCGACG
>JAXDFS010000219.1:0-4432 GCA_034665465.1 Solirubrobacteraceae bacterium | reverse complement strand
CGCGGCGCCCGCAGGAGTAGATCTCGATGCGCGGGTTGGCCAGCACGCGCTGGGCGAGATCCTCCTTGCTCATCAGCATGATCTGGCCGATCGAGGCGTCCAGGCCGGCGTTGCCGACGAGCGGGTTCTTGTCCTGCACGCGGTAGAGGGCCGTGGACTCGAGCAGCTTCCAGCCGTCGAGGATCGGCTTGGGGTCGATGCGCGGGGCGCCGCGGCCCGCGGGGCGGATCTCGAAGTACAGGCGCGGCGAGACCTTCTCCGACGTCTTGCCGATGCGCCCGAGGATCGTGCCGGCGATGACGCGCCGCCCGACGGCGAGCGGCTTGAGGACGACGTCCTCCTTGCCCAGGCCGTAGACCCCGGTGAAGTAGGACTTCAGGCTCTCGTCGGCGGAGAAGGACGACTCGAGCTCGAGGATCTGCTGCGCGCCGCCGTTGGCCAGCGCGTTGGGGCGCGAGGGATGGGCGAAGAGGCGCTCCTTCGCGATCTCGGCTGCGGCGGCCGGATCGGCGGCGGGATCCGCCGGGGCGGCGGGCGGCTGGGCGGAGACGTCCGCGGCGGCGACAGCCGCCTTCGCGGACTGGGCCCCTGCCGACGCTGCTGCGGTCGGCTTGGGGTCGTGCCCGGGCAGCGAGAGCTCCTTGGCGATCGAGGCCCGGCTCTGCGTCTTGGGCTTGGGCACCGGGACGCGCGTCGCGACCGTCTTGAGGTGCGCGTACGTGTAGGTGTTGCCGTAGGCGTCGCGCAGCTTGACGTAGCGCCCGAGGCGCGCGGAGTTGCCCATCTCGGTGATCTGGCCGTCCTGCACGGCGATCGCCGGCGAGCCGGCGTCGGCGTAGATGTCGATGCCGCGCCGGGTCGCGTCGGACTCGACCGGCACCGCGGCGTTCGTGCCGGCGGCGACGCGGGTGGCGGCGGCGCGCTCGGCGATGTCGTCGGCGTAGCGCGCCTTGGCGAAGACGGGGAAGTGGCCCTGCGTGAGCCCGCTGAGCGAGCCGACGAGGTCGGTCGGCAGCCCGCCGATGAGGCGCGCGCGCATGAGCACGGACTGCACGTACCAGTCGGCGTGGTTGTAGGAGAAGATCGCCTTCGCGAGGTCCTGCTGGGCGCCGGCGGCCTTCAGGTAGCGCGCGGCCGCGAAGATCGCGTCGACCGGGTTGAACGGGTCCTTGCTGCCGTCGCGGTTGGCGTCGGTCCCGTAGGTCGCCCACGTCTGGGGCATGAACTGCATCCAGCCCAGGGCGCCCGCCGAGGAGACGTTGAGGTTGCGCCCGTAGTCGGTCTCGATCTCGTTGATGGCGGCGAGGACCTCCCAGCGCACGCCGTACTGGATCCCGGCGGCCTGGTAGATCGGCAGCAGGAACGGCGGGATGCGGAACTTGTCGATGAAGAAGTTCGGGACGCCGACCGGGACCGGGCCCGGGAGCGAGAGCGACGTCGTCGGATTGGCGACCGTCGGCACGCCCTGGTCGTTGCGCAGGGGCGCCTTGGGCGGCTTGTCCTCCTTGAGGCGGCTGGGCGAGACGGTGTCGCGCGCGCCGCGCGAGTCCTTGGTGGGACAGTCCTTGGAAGGCTTGGCCGACGTCGCGCCGCCACCGCTGAAGGTGCCGACGGCGGCGGGGCCGGTCGCCTGCTTCTTCGCCGCCTTCGCGGGCGGCGTGCACGGTGCGGGGTCGGTCGTCAGGGCGGGGCCCGCGAAGCCGACGAACGGAAGGGGGGTGCTGCCGTCGGGCTTGACGGAGTTCTTCGCGGGCGCGGGCGCGGCGCTCTGCTGCGGGCCGGGCGCGGCCGGCGCGGCCGGCGCGGGCGCGGCGGGCTGGCCGGCGGCCGCCGGGTCGGGGCTCGGCGCGGCGGGGGTGTTGTCGGCCGGCTGGCCGCCGGCGCTGCCCGGGCCCTCGGGCGTCGTGGTCGTCGGCGTGTCCGCGGGCGTGGTCGTCGTGGGGGGGTCGACGGATGCGGGCGTCGACGTCGTGCCCGTCGTCTCGGTCGTGCTCGTAGTGGCGGTGCTCGTCGCCGGGTCGGATGCGGCCTGCGCCATCGGCGTGTCGCCCGCGACCTGCGTCGGGGCCGCGGCGACGGGCTCGCCGGGAACGGCCGCCTGCTGGGCGCCGGCGGACAGCAGGTTGCTGCCGAGGGCGACGGCGACGACGCCGGCGGTGCACAACGCAGCCGCGACCCGCTTGCGGCTCGCCTGCTTTTTGCTGCTGTTGCGCTGCTGCGACGTCATGTCGGGGGGATCGTCTCGCCTTGGTTTCCGGTTGTCGCCCTGCCCAGGACAATGGCCCTGTCATCGGCTGCGCCCGGTTCGTTCTTGACCGCACGGGCACCGAAGTGGGTCGACCGTCCGCAGAGGCTAGCCAGAGTGCCGCCGCGCCGTGGCGATGTCTGCGCCAAATCGCTGCGCCCGGCTGCAAGATCACGCACGTGGTCCGAAGCGCAATACGCCGGAAAACGGCGTCAGGATCAACCTGAGGTACAGGCTTGGGGTGGCGCGGTGCCGGACGCGGCGTCTTCACATCATCTTCACGGCGCAGTCACACCCGGGTAACCGTTCGCGGGCGGTGTCGCGCGACGCTCCAGGCGATGGAGCCCAGTCCCGCAGAGCTTGTTCGCATCGGCGACCTGGAGATCCGCGCCCGCGAGGGGCTCGCGCTCGCCGGGGGCCGCGCCCTGACGCTGTCGGTGCGGGAGTTCGGCCTGCTCGTGGCCCTCGCGCGCAACGCGGGGCGCATCGTCTCCCGCGAGGAGCTCTACGAGCTGGTGTGGGGCGGGCCGCTGCGAAACGGCGATCGCTCCTGCGACGTCTACGTCCACAAGCTGCGCTCCAAGCTCGAGGACGCGCTCCCCGGGATGCCCTTCATCCACACCCACGTCGGGTTCGGCTATCGCCTCGATCCGGCCCCTTCACATCCTTTTCACACGGCGGCCACCGCTCGGTAACAGGATGCGGGGCAGCCGCTGAGACGGTCGGCGTCTATGGGAACTCTCACAGGAGGAACGACCTTGAAGCTCCAGCGCACCGTCGTCGCGCTCGCCGGTTGCAGCGCGCTCGCGTTCGGCGTGGCCGCGTGCGGCTCCAGCAGCAGCGGGGGGTCCGGCGGATCGAGCACGACCGCCGCGGCGCAGAAGGGCGGCACGATCAACGGCGCCGGCGCGACGTTCCCGCAGCCCGTCTACAGCGAGTGGGCCGCGCGCTTCAAGCAGGCGCAGGGGACCGCGGTCAACTACCAGGGCATCGGCTCCGGCGGCGGGATCGCGCAGTTCACCGCCGGGACCGTCGACTTCGGCGCCACCGACTCGGCCATGAAGGACGAGGAGATCGCAGCCGCCAAGAAGAAGGGCGACCCGGTCCACGTCCCGACCGTGCTCGGCGCGGTGACGGTGTCCTACAACGTCAGCGGCGTCGACAAGGGCCTCAAGCTCGACGGTGCGACGGTGGCCGACATCTTCCTCGGCAAGATCAAGAAGTGGGACGACGCGGCGATCGCCAGGCTCAACGCCGGGGTGCAGCTGCCCGGCACCGACATCGCCGTCTGCCACCGCTCCGACGAGTCGGGCACGACGAAGAACTTCACGCAGTTCCTCGCCGACTACTCCAAGACGTGGACCTCCGGTCCCGGTGTGGACAAGTCCGTCAAGTGGCCGACCGGCACCGGCGCCAAGGGCAACGACGGCGTGGCCGGCTGCGTCAAGCAGACCGACGGCGCCGTCGGCTACGTCGAGCAGGCCTACGCCCTGCAGAACAACTTCACCACCGCAGCGGTCCAGAACAAGGCCGGGAAGTTCATCGAGCCCTCGCTCGCGGCGACCTCGGCCGCGGGCGCCGCCGCCAGCCCGCCCGCCGACCTGCGCTTCAGCACGATCGACGCACCGGGCGACACGACCTACCCGATCACCGCGGTCACCTTCCTGCTCGTCTACCAGGACATGTGCAAGTCCGGGATGGATGCCAAGCAGGCCGGCCTCGTGAAGGACTGGCTGAACTACGCCGAGGGCCCGGGCCAGGCCGTGGCGCCTCAGCTTCAGTACGCCCCGCTGCCGGACGCGATCAAGCAGAAGGCCCAGGCGAAGGTCGACGGCCTGCTGTGCAACGGCGCCGCGATCGCGGCGGGCTGAGCGGGCGGCGATGGAGGCGGCCGGGATCACAGCACCCCGCGGGGCCCCCGCGGGGCTGCCCCGCGGGGCAGGCCCCCGGTTCGCCGACCCGCTGCTGCAGGGCGTGCTGGCCGCGATCGCGGCCGGCGTGCTCCTGCTCATCGGCTTCTTCTTCGTCCGGCTGCTCGTCGAGTCCAAGCCGGCATTCGACCAGACGGGCGTCGTCGACTTCGTCTTCTCGAACAACTGGGTGCCCTCGCGCAACCAGTTCGGAGCGCTCCCGCTCGTCTTCGGCACGCTGCTGACCTCCGGGATCGCACTGGTGATCGGCGTGCCG
>JAXDFS010000218.1:0-6242 GCA_034665465.1 Solirubrobacteraceae bacterium | reverse complement strand
CGTCATCGACTTCATCGACATGGCCCGCGCGCGCAACCGCGACGCCGTCCTCAAGACGCTGCGCCAGACGCTCGACGAGGACCGCACGAAGACCTTCACCGCCGAGATCTCCAAGCTCGGCCTGGTCGAGATGACGCGCCAGAACGTCACCGAGGGCGTGCGCGAGATCATCTCGCGGCCCTGCCCGACGTGCGACGGCGACGGCGTCATCAAGTCCGAGGAGACGATCGCGATCGAGTTCGAGCGCCGTCTGCGCGTGGTCGCCAAGAAGGCGCTCAAGAAGCACGAGGCGTTCCTCGTCCAGATGAACCCGCGCGTCAGCGCCGTCTTCACCGGCAACGCCAAGCGCGTGCTGCACGCGCTCGAGGAGGAGACCGGCCGGCGCTTTCACTTCACCGGCTCCGAGGGCCTGCCGCTGGACCACTTCGACATCATCATGGAGGGCTCGCGCGAGGAGGTCCAGGAGCGCGCGGTGCCGTTCCGCGAGGGCGACGAGGTGCTCGTCCACATCGTCGAGCCGCACATGTACGACGTCGACGACGCGGTGGCGAAGATCGACGGCTACATCATCAGCGTGAGCGGCGGCGGGCGCTACGTCGGCGCCAAGCGCCTGGTGCGCATCGAGCACGCCGGGCGCACCTCCGCGACGGCCTCGCTGCTGGACGGCGACGAGCCCGAGGAGGACGCGCAGGACCCGGCCGACGGCGATGGCGTAGAATCGACCGCTCGGCGCCGGGGCCGCAGAGGCGGACGGCGCCGTTCGCGCGCCACGGCAGACACCGGCGCGACCACACCCTCCGACAGCTAGCTGAGCGACTTCACATGGCCTACGCAATCGTCAAGACAGGCGGCAAGCAGTACCGCGTCGAAGAGGGGCAGACGCTCCTCGTCGAGCGGCTGCCCGAGGACGAGGGCGCGACCGTCGCCCTCCGGCCGCTGCTGTTTCGCTCGGAGGAGGCGATCTTCGACGCCGACGGACTCGCCAAGGTGTCCGTCAAGGCGAAGATCGTCGGGCACGAACGCGGCGAGAAGCTGCGGATCTTCAAGTTCAAGCCCAAGCGCGGCTACAAGCGGACTGCCGGCCACCGGCAGGAGCTCACGCGCCTGGAAATCACAGAGCTGAAGGGCTGAGACATGGCACACAAGAAGGGGCTCGGCTCCTCACGCAACGGCCGCGACTCCAACGCGCAGCGCCTCGGGGTCAAGACCTTCGCCGGCGAGACGGTGACCGGCGGCGAGATCATCGTCCGCCAGCGCGGCACCCGCTTCCGCCCCGGCGCCGGCGTCGGGATCGGCAAGGACGACACGCTCTACGCCCGCGCTGCGGGAAAGGTCGTCTTCGGGATGCAGCGCGGCAAGCGCATCGTCTCGATCGCGCCTGACGCAGCCGAGTAGGCCGCGCTCCGACCACGTCTGGGGACTAGCGGTCCCAGGGCTTGCGCTTGTCGCCCCAGCGCATGCCGCGATGGGGCGGCTCGGGCTCCAGCTCGGGCTCGGGATGGCGCTCGAGCCAGCGCTGCGCGGCCGCGGTCGCCTCGCGCGCGATCTTCGCGACGTCGGCATCGGGGCCCGGGCGCTCGATGACGTCGAGGTCGACGAGGTGCGTGATCATCGCGGTCAGCGGCGAGTGCGCGTGCACCCACGGCGCCGGGAAGGGGTCGCCGCGCTTGGCGGTCGCGACCCATTGCACGAGCAGCCAGTCGCTGTGGCGCAGGCGGTCGGGGACGCCGCCGAACTTCGGTGCGGGGGTCACGTCGGCTGGCTCACGGGCCGGATCAGGATCTCGTTGACGTCCATGTGCGGCGGCTGCTGGACCGCGAACAGCACGGCGCGGGCGATGTCGTCGGGCTCCAGCGCGTTCGTGGGCCGGTTGTCGAAGAACGGCGTGTCGACCATGCCGGGCTCGATCGAGGTCACGCGCACGCCGGTGTCGCCGAGATCCTGGCGCGCGGCTTCCGCCATCGCCGTGACCGCGTGCTTGGTGGCGCTGTAGAGCGAGCCGCTCAGCGCCCGCCGGCCGGCGACCGAGCTCGTCAGCAGCAGGTGGCCGGTTGAGTCCTTCAGCGCGGGGATCGTCGCGCGGATCGTGTACGCGCAGCCGAGGACGTTGGTGAGCACCATGTCGCGCCACAGCTCGGGCGTCTCCTCCAAGAAGCCGCGCTTGGCGCCGAAGCCGGCGTTGGCGAAGACGACGTCCAGGCGGCCGAAGGCGTCCAGCGCCGCCTGCACCATCGCCTCCTGCTGGGCGAAGTCCGTGACGTCGCATGTCACGGCGATCGCGCGCTCGCTGCCGCCGAGCTCCTCGGCGAGCTGCTCCAGCGCGTCCGTCGAGCGCGCCGCGAGCACGAGCCGGAAGCCCTCGCCGGCGGCGCGCCGGGCTGTCGCTGCGCCGATGCCGCTGGAGGCTCCGGTGATGAGAAACACGTGGTCGGCCATGCAGTCTCCTAGGCTCGTGTGCAGGAATGCTCTACGACAAGGCTCGCATCTACGTTCAGGCAGGCGGCGGCGGCGACGGCTGCCTGAGCTTTCGCCGTGAGGCGCACGTGCCCCACGGCGGCCCCGACGGCGGCGACGGCGGGCACGGCGGCGAGGTCGTGCTCGTCTGCGACGACTCGCTGCGCGACCTGCAGACCTACAAGCGCCGGGCGCACTACAAGGCAGCGCGAGCCGGGCACGGCGAGGGCGACCTGCGCCACGGGGCCGCCGGGCCGGTGCTCGAGATCCGAGTCCCTCCCGGAACGCAGGTGACGTCGTGGGACGGCAGCACGCACGACCTGCTCGTACCCGGTCAGCGGGCGGTCGTCGCGCGCGGTGGCGCCGGCGGGCGCGGCAACAAGCGCTTTGCGACCTCCACGCGCCAGGCGCCGCGGCTGGCCGAGCGCGGGCTGCCGGGGGAGGAGGGCTGGCTGGAGATGCGGCTGAAGCTGCTCGCCGACGTCGGCCTGGTCGGGCTGCCGAACGCCGGCAAGTCCTCGCTGCTGGCGCGCATGACGCGCGCGGCGCCGAAGGTCGCCGCCTATCCCTTCACGACGCTCGAGCCCGTCCTCGGCACGATCGAGGGCGCCGAGCGCCAGCTCGTGCTCGCCGACATCCCGGGCCTCATCGAGGGCGCCAGCGAGGGCGCGGGGCTCGGCCACGACTTCCTCGCCCATGTCGAGCGCACGCGCCTGCTCGTCCACGTCCTGGACCTCGCGCCGGTCGACGGCTCCGACCCGGTCGCAAACCACGCGACGATCGAGGCCGAGCTGCGCGCCCACGATCCGCGCCTGGCGGGGCTGCCGCGGATCCTCGCGCTCTCCAAGGCCGACATCGTCCCCGCCGAGGACGCCGAGGCGGCAGCGGCGCAGTGGCGCGAGCGCCTCGGCGACGACGTGCGCGTGCTCGTGACCTCGTCGGCGACCGGGCAGGGCCTGGAGGCGCTCGCGGCCGAGCTGCTGCGGCGGGTGCCGCTGCTGCCCGGCGACGCCGACGGCGGCCGTGTCGTGCTCGACGCTCCGGCGGCCGAGCATCGCGTCTTCCGGCCGGCCGCGGGGCGCGGCTTCAACGTCGAGCGCATCGGCGACCGGGCCTTCCGCGTGGACGGCGAGGCGGTGTACCGGCTGCTCGCGCGCCACGATCTCGACAACGACGAGGCGCTCGCCCACGTCGAGAACCGGCTGCGCCGCATGGGCGTCATCAGCGCTCTGGAGAGCGAGGGCTTCGAGCCCGGCGACGACGTCGAGATCGCCGGCGTGGAGTTCGAGCTGCATCCGGGCTGACCCCGCAACCTTTCCGCGTGTCGCCTGTTGACGACAGGGTGCGTTACCGTTCCGCGCCGATGAGCCTCCGCAAAGTCGCGCTCGCGACACTCCTGCTCTGCACGCTGCTCGCGCCGGCCGCGCATGCGGCCCCCGACCAGGCGTCGATCATGATGGACGACGACCAGCTGCTGTATCGCACAGGCGTCACGCAGACGCGCACGCTCGTGACGATGCGCTCGCTCGGCGCCGACGCCGTCAAGGCGACCGTCCTGTGGCGCGTCGTCGCGGAGGGCGCGAACCTCAGCGACGCCGAGATCGCAAAGCTCAAGACCGACGCGCTGCGCAACAAGGCGCGCAAGCAGCGCGCGCGCTTCAAGCCCAACGACCCGCGCACGTATCCCACGCGCAACTGGGACCGCTACGACAACCTCGTCAAGGAGGCCACGAAGCTGGGCATGCGCGTGTACTTCTCGGTCACCGGGCCCGGGCCGCGCTACGGCCATCGCGTGGCCCCGCCGAGCCAGCGCGCAAACGCCGGGACGTTCAAGCCGATCCCGGCGCGCTTTCGCAGCTTCGTCGAGGCCGTCGGCAGGCGCTACTCGGGCCTGTATCGAGACGAGAACGGCGTCCGCCAGGCGCTGCCGCGCGTCTCGCTGTGGTCGATCTGGAACGAGCCCAACCAGCCCGGCTGGCTGTCGCCGCAGTGGGAGGGCGACGTGCCCGCCGCGCCGGCGCTGTATCGCGAGCTCTTCCAGGCCGGCCACGAGGGCCTGGACCGCAGCGGCCACGGCGGCGACGCGATCCTGCTGGGCGAGACGTCGCCGCTGGGCTCCGACAAGCGCGGCCCGCGCAACGGCATCAAGCCCGTGCCGTTCCTGCGCGAGCTCGTCTGCGTCAAGCCCGACGGCACGCAGTACACCGGTCCCGACGCCGCTGCGCGCCACTGCGACGACTTCGCCAAGAAGGGCCCGCTGCGGGCCGTCGGCTACGCCCATCATCCGTACACGAAGAAGGGCGCGCCGTCCGTCGCGCCCAAGTCTCCGGACGAGATCACGATGGGCAACATCTCGACGCTCGGCCCGATCCTCGACACCCTGTCGGCGCAGTCGGGTGGCAACATGCCTGCCGCGCTGCCGATCTTCCTGACCGAGTTCGGCTACGAGAGCAACCCGCCCGATCCGCGCAACGGCATCCCGTACCTGCGCCAGGCGCAGTACAACGAGCTCGCGGACTTCCTCTCCTACAGCGACCCCCGCGTCCTGGCGACGACGCAGTTTCTCGTGCGCGACGTCGGCCCGCTGACGCAGTACCCCAAGGGATCGCGGCTGTACTGGTTCACCTACCAGTCGGGCCTCTACACGGTAAAGGGCCGGGCCAAGCCCGCGGCCTTCGCCTACACGCTGCCGTTTCTGACCTTCCCGGCGGGCGAGGGCGTGACCGGCTTCTGGGGCCAGCTGCGCTTCCGTCCCAACGGCTCGCCCGACAACGCCTACGTGTACTGGCACGACAAGGCGTCCAACGAGCTCTGCGGCACCGGCAGCTGGGTGCAGCAGGGCGGGCCGCTGCCGACCTCCTTCCGCGGCTTCTTCACCGGCACGATCCCGACCCCGGGGCCGGGCGGGGAGTACTGCGCCGGCTATTACGACGACACCACGCAGACGTTCACGCACGTGTCGCTGTCGGTCAAGCCGTAGCTGCGGTCCGGCCGCTCTAAGCTCCGGCGGGCCATGGCCCGTTACGTCATCAAGCTCGGATCGAGCATCGTCGCCGAGGACTCGGGCGAGTTGCGCGCCGAGGTCATCGCCCGCATCTGCGCCGAGGCCGCGGCGCGCCACGACGAGGGCCACGACGTCGTGCTCGTCACGAGCGGCGCGATCGCGCGCGGGATGCGCGTCATGGACCTGACGGTTCGCCCGCGGGCGATCGAGGAGCTGCAGGCGGCCAGCGCCGTCGGCCAGGGCAAGCTCTACCGCGTCTACGACGAGCTGCTGCGGTCGCAGGGAATCACCTCGGCTCAGGTGCTGCTGACGTTCTTCGACATGAGCGCGCGCACCCACTACCTCAACGCGCGCCAGACGCTCGGCAAGCTGCTGGAGTGGCGGGTGCTGCCGGTCATCAACGAGAACGACACGACCACCACCGACGAGATCTCCTTCGGCGACAACGACTTCCTCGCCGCGCAGGTGGCGATGCTGATCGGCGCCGACCTGCTCGTGCTGCTGACCGACGTCGAAGGGCTCTTCACCGCCAGCCCGCGCGCCGACCCGAACGCCCGGCTCGTGAGGGCCGTCGAGGACTTCGCGGCGATCGCCGATCTCAACATCGGCCATGCGACGTCGCCGCTGGGCTCGGGCGGCATGCGCTCGAAGGTCGTTGCGGCCGAGATGGCGACGGCGGGCGGGATCGAGACGGTCATCTGCAGCGGCCTGCGCGACGGCGCGCTGGCCCAGGCGCTCGACGGCGGGCAGGCCGGCACCCGCTTCCCGGCGCGCGAGACGCGCT
>JAXDFS010000217.1:0-21259 GCA_034665465.1 Solirubrobacteraceae bacterium | reverse complement strand
TCCCGGACCCACGCGGAAGCGCACGCAGCTCGTGCTCGCGCCGCGCGCGGTGACGCCGAGCTCGATCGTCGCACCGGAGATGCGGCCGGGCAGACGCAGGCGAACGGTTCGGCCGGAGTCCAGCTGCACCGACCGACGCCTGACGATGGCCTTGGAGGGCGGGCTGGCGGGGTGACAGCCGCTCACACACGCGACCACGACGGCCGATCGCGCGACGATCGACGAGATGACGAGCCTGCGTTTACGCGTAAAGATCGTCAGTGCCGGCGTGATCGTCACCGGTGGCTTCGCGCGCGTCTCGCAGTCTGTGGAGACATCGTCGATGCGGTCGACCTTCGCGGTGTCGTTCCCGGGGCCGCACTCGACGCGGTCGCGCTGGCTGTCGCGCGCGTCGATGAAGTCGTCGCCGTCGCCGCCGAAGAGGGTGTCCGCGCCCGCGCCGCCCGTGATGCGATCGTTGCCCGCGCCGCCGTCGAGCGTGTTGGCGCCGGGGCTGCCGACGAGCTTGTCGTCCCCGTCGCCGGCGAACACGTCCTCGACGTCGACACCGACGTTGTCGCGCTCCCCGGCGGCCCCGTCGTTGGCAACGAGGTCGAGGCTCACGTCGACGCTCGCCGAGCCCCCATAGGCCACCGAGTCGTCGCCTTCCCCGCCGCTGAGCAGGTCGGCCCCCGGCCCGCCGTCGAGATCGTCGTCGCCGCCGCCCGCGAGGATCGTGTCGTCGCCGGCGCCGCCGTAGATCGCCTCGCTGGCCGCGGTTCCGTTGATCACGTCGTTGCCGTCGGTGCCCGTGAGGACCACGTCCTGGGCGAACGCGGTGGCAGTCAGGAGTCCGAGGGCAACGATGCAGCCCGCCAGAACCCCTCGTGGTCCCTTTCTCATCAGCAGCAGTATTCCTGATCATCGGACGCTGCGGGTGAGGTTGCCCCGATCCGCCGGGTATGTGGGACGATGGCGCCGAGTGGAGGAGAATTGATGAAGCGCCCGGTCCTGACATACGCAAACGTGATGTCCACACTCGGTGTGTTCATCGCTTTGGGTGGAACCTCCTACGCGGTGGCGCGCAACAGCATCGGCACGGCGCAGCTGAAGAACAATGCGGTGACCTCCGGAAAGGTGCGCAACGGCGCGCTCACCGCGAAGGATCTGTCCGCAAACGCCCTGAAGGCCGGGCCACGCGGGCCGCGCGGCCAGATCGGCCCCACGGGCGCCACCGGTCCCGCCGGGCCGACGGGCAGCGCCGAGGCCTGGAAGCCGCTGCCGTTCATCAACGGCTGGAAGAACTACGGGAGCATCTGGGAGGTCGGCGGCTACCGCAAGGATCAGCTGGGGATCGTGCACCTGCGCGGATTGATCACCTTCCCCGGCGGACCGACCGGGGGCTCGGTGATCGCCGTGCTCCCGCCGGGCTACCGCCCGCAGAACGGCCGCCTCTATGCCGTGCACACCGGCGAGGGGCCGCCGCCGGGCGTCGGCCGGGTCAACGTCCTGGCCGACGGGCAGATCCAGTGGACCAGCGGCGCGGGCGGCGCCTCGAACTACACCACGCTCGAGAGCATCAGCTTCGACACCGGCTGAGACCGCCGCCCGAGGGGGGCGAACTTCTGCGGCCCGGCTCCTATGACTATGGGTGGCCGTGCTCCAGCCGGGAGCCATGGCCGCCACAACGGCCATGACGACGCTCACGACAGCCTGGATCCTCGCCGCGATCGGCTTCGCGGGCGCGCTGCTGTGCTGCTGGGAGCTGCGCCGCCGTCGCGAGCTCGTCGCCAGGGCCTGTCACGAGCTGCGCGGGCCGCTGACCGCGGTCCGGCTGTGCCTGGCGACGATGGAGCGTCGCAGCGAAGCCCCGGCCGAGCGCCTGGCCGCGCTCGAGCTCGAGCTGCGGCGCGCCGGTCTCGCGCTCGACGACTTCGCCGCGGCGCGCAGCGGGCGCCGCGCGATCGAGCGCGACGAGCCGGTCGAGGTCGACGAGCTGATCGAGGAGCAGCTCGCCACCTGGCAGGTGGTGGCGGGGGCGTTCGAGAGCACGCTGCGGCTCGGCACCCTGCTGCCTGGCGCCTTCGTGCGGGGCGATCGGCTGCGGCTCGCGCAGGCGATCTCCAACCTCGTCGCCAACGCGCTCGAGCACGGGCCGGGGCGGGTCGAGATCACCGCTCGCAGCGTCGGCCATCGGCTCGTGCGCATCGAGGTCATCGACGAGGGGCCGGGCCTGCCCGGCCCGGTCGCGACGCTGACGCGACGTGCCCGTGCGGGGCGCGGGCGGCGCGGGCGCGGCCTCGCGATCGCGGCCGAGATCGCCGGGCGCCACGGCGGCCGGCTGATCGCGGCGCCGGCGCCGCACGGCGCGCGCATCGGCCTCGAGCTGCCGGTCGTACGGCGGGCCGGATGAGCCGCCGCCGGCGCGCACTGCTGCTCGGCGGCCTTGCGATGGTGCTCGGCGGGCTGGCCGCGTCGAACGTCGCCGGGCGCGAGGCGGCGCTGTCGCGGCGCGTCGGCGCCCTCGTCGACGTCGTCGTGGCGCGGGAGCCGATCCCCGCCGGGCATGCGGTGCGCGAGAGCGCCCTGGCGGTGCGCCGCGTGCCGGCGCGCTTCGCGCCGCGGCCGCCGGTCGACTCGCCGCGCGCGCTGGCGGGCATGCGCGCGGCGGTCGACATCGCGGGGGGCAGCGACCTCGTCCCGGCGAGGTTCGGCGACGGCCGTCCCGGGCCCGCCGTCCCGGAGATGCGCCCCGGCCGGCGCATCGCGCAGGTCGTCGCGCTCGCGCCGCCGGCGCTCGTCACGGCCGGCAGCCGCGTCGACGTCCTCGTCACGCCGGAGCCGCGCGCCGGCAGCGACGGGGAGGCCGTGCTGGCGCTCGAGGACGTCGCGGTGCTCGACGCCGTGCCCGCGGCGGCTGCGGATGCGCCCGCGAACGGCGCGTCGGGTGCCCGCCCGGCGCCCGGTGCGCGCGTCGCGGCATCGCTGCTGGTCACGCTGCGACAGGCCGTCTACCTCGCCGCTGCGCAGGACTTCGCGCGCGAGCTGCGGCTGCTGCCGCGCTCCGGGGACGATCGCGACCGCGGGCACGCCGGGCTGCGGGAGGGGGCCGGCCTGCCCTAGCCGGCCGACGTCGCCATCCGTCCAGCAGCGGGCGACCGCACGGTCGACCAGGCGTCCAGTGCGGGCCTGTGTGCTCTGAACCCGGGCGGGTCGCGTCGATGCTCGGGGCATGCTCCGCCAGCGCTCGTGCCGCCTGCTCGTCTTCGCCGTCGCGTGTCTCGCCGCTGCGCCGGCATCCAGCGCGATCGCCGCCAAGCGCTCGCCGGCGCGCCCGGTCGTCAGCTCGGTGGGGCCGGTGCAGGTCGGGGTCGGGCAGGTGCTCACGATCCGGGGGCGCAACTTCCTCGCCGGCACCGGGCGCGACACCGTGGTCTTCAAGCGCGCCGGCAGCCCGGCCGTCTCCGTCAAGGCCGTGCGGTCCACGATGACCCGGCTCACTGTGGTGGTGCCAGCCGCGCTCGCGCAGTACCTCCCGTTCAGCGGTGGCGTGGCGCAGCCCGCCCGCTTCCGCGTCCGTGTCCGCGCCCGCGCGATCTCCAGTCGCTACACCGCGCTGAAGCGCTCGGCGCTCATCGGCCCTACGGCCGGGCCCGCCACCGCGGCGCCGGCGGGTTGCCCCGCGGATGACGGCAGCGATGCTGCCGACGTCGCCGATCTCTCCAGCAGCCCGCTCGACGACCTTCCGGACGGGTGCTCCGGCACGGCGGCGGACGCGCCGGATCTCGCGACCACCGACGACAGCAGCGACGACGGCACCGACGACGGCGCCGCGCCCGGCAGCGGCGGCCCGCCCGATCCGTGGGACCTGCTCGGCGTCAACGGGTAGGTTCGCTGCGAGGACGGGCCCCGTGCTCGTCCGTGATCGATCGGAGGTCCGCATGGCGCGCGCCCGCATCGTCGCGATGACCGCAGCACTCGTGTTCGCCGCGCCCGGTGTCCTCTCCGCCGCGAGCTCCTCGGCGGCCACGAAGAGGCTGTACGCCTTCATGGACGGCCGGTTCACGACGCACGGAGGAGACACGGACGGCCACGCCCGGATCGGCATGTCGTTCGACCGCGCGCGAGGCCGGGTCTGCTTTGACCTGCGCAAGTTCAAGCTCGAGACCCCGAGCGCCGCGCACATCCACCGCGCAAGCAAGGGCAGGGACGGGCCCGTCGTGGTCACCCTCTTCCGAACGCCCACGGGCGCGGGCAGGGGCAAGGTCACGGGCTGTGCGGGCGGCGTCTCGCGAGCGACGATCGACGCGATCCTCGCCCGGCCGTCGGCCTACTACGCCGATCTGCACACGCAGGCCTACCCGCGCGGCTCGGTGCGCGGGCAGCTGACGACGCGCAAGCTCGTCTGAGCCCGTCCCCGGCCGGGGGGCGAATCGCGCGCCCCGCGCGCCTACCGAGGGCATGGACCGCGCCGCCCGCGACGAGGCGCTCGACGAGCTTGCCGGGACCCTGCGAGACCGCCTGCTCGGAGAGGCGGCGGCCGCCGGCGGCGACCTGCACGAGCGCATCCGCGCGCTCGTCGACTGCGAGGCCGGGCTGCTCGACGACGACGACCGCAGCCGGCTTGCGGCGCGGATCGCCGAGCGCTCGTTCGGCCTCGGCCCGCTGGAGGCGCTGCTGGCCGATCCGTCCGTCGACGAGGTGATGGTCAACGGACCGGGCCAGGTGTGGGTCGAGCGCGCGGGCCGCATCGAGCCGACCGCGGCGCGCTTCGCCGGAGAGGCCGACCTGCGCCACGCGATCGAGCGCATCCTCGCACCGCTCGGGCGCCGCGTCGACGAGGCCGAGCCGCTGTGCGACGCGAGGCTTCCGGACGGCAGCCGGGTCAACGTCGTCGTCGCGCCGCTCGCGCTCGACGGCTCGATCCTGACGATCCGGCGCTTTCGCAGGCGCGGCTTCGGCCCCGACGAGCTTGTCGCCAACGGCACCTGGGCGGCGCCGCTGCGCGACCTGCTCTGCAGCGCCGTGCGCGCGCGCTGCAACATGCTCATCAGCGGCGGCACCGGCTCGGGCAAGACGACGACGCTCAACGCGCTGACCGAGTTCATCGCCGACGGCGAGCGGATCGTCACGGTGGAGGACGCCGCCGAACTGCGCCTGCGCCACGCGCACGTCGTGCGCCTCGAAGCGCGGCCGGCGTCGCTGGAGGGCTCAGGCGAGGTGACCGTCCGGCGGCTCGTGCGCAACGCGCTGCGCATGCGCCCGGACCGGATCGTCGTGGGGGAGGTGCGCGGCGCCGAGGCGCTGGACATGTTGAGCGCGATGTCCAGCGGCCACGACGGCTCGCTGTCGACCGTCCACGCCGGCAGTCCGGAGGAGGCGCTGCGGCGCGTCGAGACGCTCGCGCTTATGGCCGGGCTGGGGCTGCCGCACGAGGCGATCCGCGAGCAGGTCGCCGGCGCGCTGGACCTCGTCGTCCACCAGGCGCGGATGTCGGATGGCGCGCGCCGGGTCGTCGCCGTGTCGGAGGTCGTGCGCGTTGCCGGCGGTGCGGCCACGCGACAGCTCTACGCGCTGCTCGACGGGCGCCCGACCTGGCGCGCCCCGCTCGGCGACGGCCTCGCCGCGCGGCTCGCGCAGGCCAGGGCCGCGTAGCCGTGCCCGCCGCCGCGCTCGCCGCGCTCGCCGGGATCTGTGCGGTGCTCGCCGCCTGGGAGGCGGTCGCCGCGGCCGAGGACGCGCGTCTGGTGCAATCGGCGGCGCGCTGGCTGGCGCCGGGGCTGCAGGCGCTGCGCGCCGGTCGCGAGCCCACGAGCCCGGAGCGCCGCCGGCTCGTGCTCGTCGGCGCCCTGTCGCTGCTGGGCGCGGGCTGGCTCGTCGCGGGGCCCTGGGCGGGGCTCGCGCTCGCCGCATCGGCGCCATGGGCGGCGCGCGTCACGCTGCAGGTGCGCCGGCGACGGCGCGCGGAGGCGGTCGCGGCCGGCGCCCCGGCGATCGCGCGGGCGCTCGCCGACGCGCTCGCAGCGGGCCACTCCGTGCGCGGCGCGCTCATGGCGGCGGCGAGCGGCTGCGGGGTGCCGGGCCCCGCCGGCGAGGTGCTGCGCGCGGCCGCCGCCCGGCTGGAGCTCGGGGAGCGCACCGAAGACGTCCTGCGCGCGCTCGCTCAGGGCCATCGATCCGGCCGGCCCGGAGCGCTGGACACGCTCGTCGCGGCCGTGCTGCTGCAGCGCGATGCGGGAGGCGACCTCGCGGGCCTGCTGCGCTCGCTCGCGGGCGCGCTCGAGGAGCGGGCGAGGACCATCTCCGACGCCCGCTCGGCGACGGCGCAGGCGCGCTTCACCGCGCTCGTCGTCACCGGGTTGCCGCTGGCCGGCGTCGCCCTGGCCGAGCTCGCGGACCCGGGCTTCGTGCTCGCGCTCGCCGCCGCGCCGCTGCCGCGGCTGCTCGCGGGCGCCGCGCTCGTGCTGCAGGTCGTGGCGCTGGCGTGGGTGAGCCGCATCGCGCGGGTGACCGAGGCGCGATGACGGCGGCCGTCGCGCTGGCCGGCGCGGCCGGTGTCTGCGCGGCGACGGCGATCGCCGACCTCGCCGGCATCCCACGGCGGGCGCCGGCGCGGCGCCACCGCGCGGGCGGTCGCCTGGGCACGCTGACGATCGCCCTCGCGCAGATCGCGCGCCGCGCCGGCGCGCGCGGCGCCCCCGGCGCGCTGCATGCGAGGCTGGCCGCCGCGGGCGACCCGCTCGGCCTCACCGGCGCCGACGTCGTGGCGCTCAAGGCGGCCGGGGCGGCGGTCGGCCTGCTGCTCGCGCTGGCGCTCGCGGGCGCGCTGCCCGGGCGCCTCGGCATCGCGCTGGTGCTCGCCGCCCCGGCGGGCGGCTTCCGGGCTCCCGATGTCGCGCTGGCCAGGCGCGCTCGCGCCCGCGACGCACGCGTGCGCCAAGAGCTCGCCGATGTGCTCGACCTCCTGCGCGTCGCCGTCGAGGCCGGCCTGCCCGTCGGTCGTGCGCTCGCGGAGGTCGGCCGGCGCTGCGGCGGGCTGCTGGGCGACGAGCTCGGCGCGGTCGCCACTCGGATGACGCTCGGCGCCTCGCGCGCAGAGGCGCTCGACGTCCTGCTGCGGCGCTGTCCCGCCGGCGGCGTGGTGGCGCTCGCGGCGGCGATGGGCCGCGCCGATCGCCACGGCGCGCCGCTGGCGCCCGCGCTGCAGGCGCTGGCCGCCGAGGCGCGCGCCGAGCAGGCCCGGCGCCTGCGCGACGCCTCCGCCCGCGCCGCACCGAAGATCCAGCTCGTCGTCGCGCTCGTGCTCGTGCCGGCCGTGATGCTGCTCGTCGCAGCGGTGCTCGCGCGCACGCTGGTCCCGGGCGGCTGACCGCCGCTCCCATGCACATGGAGCGGCGGAATCCTGCTCGCGCTGCAAGAGCGCGCCCGGCGACCGCTCCTGCACGCGCCCGTGCAGCCGTCCGCCCTTGAAGGGCCGTCGCCGTGCCCGGCGAAACCCCTGCTCATGGACACGTTCGGTTCGGCTGTGTGTCCAGGCGGGGGTGAGTGTGGGTGAAAAGGTGCAGAAGAAGTTGTGATGTGGGGAGTTGTGGGGTACTTTCCTCGGCAGCGAGCCGGGGTGGAGGGGCTCCTCCCACCCCTCCACCTCGGCTCGGTTCTCTTCTCGCGCTCATGCACACATGGTCTTTCGCGGCACCTTCGACTACTCCCTCGACGCAAAGAACCGGCTCACGGTTCCTCCTCGCTTCAGAGGTGCGTTGTCGGAGGGAGTGGTGCTCGCGATGGGCCTGGCGCCCTGTGTCGCGCTGTGGCCCGCCAAGGACTACGACGCCTACACGCAGTCCTCGCTCGCCGGGCTGCACCCGCTCTCCGATCAGGCCCAGACGCTCAAGCGCTTCTTCTCGGCCAACTGCCTCGACACCGACCTCGATGCGGCGGGCCGCGTGATGGTCCCCTCGTTCTTGATCGACCATGCCGGCCTCTCCAAGGAGGTCGTCGTGACCGGCTCCGGCGACGCGCTGGAGATCTGGGATCGCGCCATCTGGTCGGGCTACAACGCGAAGCTCGCGGCCGCCGTCCACGACATCACCAAGTCCCTTGGCCACACTGCTTGAGATGACCATTCCGCACGTGCCGGTGCTTGCCGGCGAGGCGATCGAGCTGCTCGATCCGCAGCCCGGGCAGACCGTCGTGGACTGCACGTTCGGCGCGGGCGGCCATTCGCGCCTGCTCGCGGGGCGGATCGGCAGCAGTGGCACCCTCGTCGCGATCGACCGCGATCCGATCGCAGCCGAGCGCTTTGCCGAGCTCGCCCCCGAGCTCGCCTGCAGCTCGCGGTTCATCCGCGCCTCGTTCGTCGACGGGCTGGCGCAGCTGCGCGAGGAGGGCGTCCGGGCGGACATCGTGCTCATGGACCTCGGCATGTCGTCGATGCAGATCGACACCTGGCAGCGCGGCTTCTCCTACGCCTACGACGCGCCGCTGGACATGCGCATGGATCCCGGCATCGAGCTCACCGCGCACGCCCTCGTCAACCGCTCCGAGGCCCGCCATCTGGAGACGATCTTCCGCGACCTTGGCGAGGAGCGCTACGCCCGCCAGATCGCCCGCGCGATCGTCCGCGCCCGCGACCGCGCCGAGATCGCGTCGACGATCGGCCTCGTGGACATCATCGCCTCGGCCGTCCCCGCGCCGGCGCGCTTCGCGGCCGGCCATCCGGCCAAGCGCGTGTTCCAGGCGCTGCGGATCGCCGTCAACGACGAGCTCGGCCAGCTCGACGAGGCGCTGCCGCTGGCCTGGTCGCTGCTGGCGATCGGCGGCCGCCTCGGCGCGATCTCCTTTCACTCGCTCGAGGACCGGCGCGTGAAGCGCTTTCTCGTGGCCCGCGCGCAGGGCTGCATCTGCCCGCCCGACCTGCCGGTCTGCGGCTGTGGCCGCGAGCCCGAGGCCGAGCTCGTCAGCCGTCGCGCGATCGCGCCCACCCCGGGCGAGATCGCCGCCAATCCGCGGGCGCGATCGGCGCGCCTGCGGGTCGCATCCAAGCTCAGGGAGGATCAAGGATGAGCCGCTCCAGCGCAGCATCCGCCGCCGGGCGCCAGAGGGCGCTCCCGCGCCTGCCCGCTCCGCGGGGCCCTCGGCGGATCTCCGGCCCCGCGCGCCCGCAGGCTCGCCCGCCGCGAGCGCGGATCGACGCGAGCGTGCTGGCGGCCCCCGGAGCCGTTGCCTACCCGCGCCCGCAGCGGCTGCCCGCGCGCCAGCCGCTGGGCGTCGTGTCCGGCGGGGCCGCGCTCGCCAAGGGCGTCGCCGGCGTCGCACTGGACGTCTCGAGCAGCAGGCTCATGGACCGCCTCGTGCGCAGCCGGGGCTGGATCGTGATCGTCGCCTTCGGCCTCATCGGCATCGTCGCGATGCAGGTCTCGATGCTCAAGCTGAACGCCGGGATCGGGCGCGCTGTCGAGACCGTCAGCACGCTCGAGCGCTCGAACGCCACGATGCGCGGCGAGGTCTCGCGGCTGAGCTCGGGCGACCGCATCCAGTCGCTCGCGAGCGCCCGCGGATTCGTCATGCCGGCGCCCGCCGACGTCACGTACCTGCGCTCGCACAACCTGCGCGCCGACGGTGTCGTCGCGGCGCGCCGCATGCAGGCTCCCGACCGCAGCATCGCCGGCCCGGCGGGCTCCTCGCTGGCCGTCGCGCCGCCCCCGGCGCCCGTCGCGGGCACCGCCGCGCCGGCCGCGGGCCAGGCCGCGCCGGCCGCCACCGCAGCGCCCGCCGCCTCGGCCGCACCCGCCGTGCAGCCGGTTGCTCCAGCTTCGCCGGCGACCGCTGCGCCGAGCACCGCCACATCGCCGGCGTCCGCCCCGACGGCCGCGCCGGCCGCGACCGCGCCCGCGCAGCAGACGACCGCGACCTCGGCCGGCGGCGTCGCACCGCCGCCCGCCGCGACCGGGGTGGGCGGGCCCTGACCTCGATGGGCCTCACGGAGCGCCGGATCGGCCTGCTCTTCGCGATCTTCCTGTGCCTGCTGCTCCTCGCGGGGGCGCGCACGACGTGGCTGGGCGGGGTCAAGGGCGGCTCGCTGAAGGCGGTCGCGGACACGCAGCAGGTCGTCGAGCTCAAGGTCCCGGCGCTGCGCGGCGCGATCTCCGACCGCCACGGGGTCGAGCTCGCCGTCTCCGAGCCGGCCGCCGACGTCGCGGCGACCCCGTACCTCATCAGGTCCAAGCTCGCGGTCGCCCGCCGGATCGCCCCGCTGCTCGGCTCCAGCCAGGCCGCCGTGCTCGAGAAGCTCAGCGCCCCCGGTGGCTTCGTCTACCTGGCCCGCAACCTCGGTGGTGCGCGGGTCGAGCGGCTGCGCAGGCTGCACATCGACGGCCTGCAGTTCATCCCGAGCTCGCGCCGCGACTACCCGCGGCGCTGGCTTGCGTCGCAGGTGCTGGGCGTCGTGGGCGTCGACGGCGAGGGCCGCACGGGGCTGGAGTACGCCCGCGACAGCTCGCTGCGCGGCACCGACGGCACGCGCCGGATCGTCAAGGACGCACTCGGGCAGCCGATCGTCCTGCAGGAGACCAGCCGCGCGGTGCCGGGCAAGGACGTGCAGCTCACGATCGACGCCGAGCTGCAGGCCAAGGTCGAGGACGTCCTCGCGCGGGTCGGGCAGTCGTGGCGGCCCAAGGGCGCGACGGCGGTCGTCATGGACCCGCGCTCGGGCGAGGTCCTCGCGCTGGCCAACTGGCCGCGCGTGGACGCCAACGACCTCGGCGGCGCGCCCGCGTACGCCGGCCAGAACCGCGCCGTGGGCTTCAACTACGAGCCTGGCTCGACCTTCAAGGCGTTCACGATCGCCGGCGCGCTGCAGGACAAGGCGGTCGACCCCGACGAGTACTTCCACCTGCCCCCGACGATCAAGGTCGCCGATCGCGAGATCAAGGAGGCGCACGACCGCGGGACTGTGGACCTCACCACCGCGCAGATCCTCAAGACCTCCAGCAACGTCGGCACGGTGCGCATCGGCCAGCGCCTCGGCGCCGCACGCTTCGACCACTGGGTGCGGGCCTTCGGGTTCGGCAGCCCGACGGGGATCGAGCTCAGCGGCGAGGAGGCCGGCCAGGTGCTCAAGCTCGACCGGTACTCGGGGTCGTCGATGGGCAACCTGCCGATCGGGCAGGGCGAGTCGGTGACGCCGCTGCAGCTCGCCACGGCCTATGCCGCGATCGCCAACGGCGGCATCCTGCGCCGCCCGCGGCTGATCGGCAGCGTCGCCGGCAGGCCCACGGCGCTCCCGCACGGGCGCCGCGTCATCTCCGAGAGCACCGCCGAGCAGCTGCGCTCGATGCTCGAGGGCGTGGTCGAGGCCGGTGGCACCGGCGCGTCGGCGGCGATCCCGGGCTACTCGCTGGCGGGCAAGACCGGCACCGCGAACAAGGTCGACCCCGCCACCGGCACCTACTCAAAGACGCGCTTCATCGCGTCGTTCGCCGGCTTCGCGCCGGCGCGCAACCCGAAGCTGCTCGTCACCGTGATGGTCGACGAGCCCAAGGGCGACATCTACGGCTCGGAGGTCGCCGCGCCCGCCTTTCAGGCGATCATGAGCTTCGCCCTGCCGTATCTCGGCATTGCTGCCGGGCGGTGATCTCCGCGGATATCCTCGCGCGATGAGACGCCCGAGCTTTCCCACCGTCATCTCGCTGATCGCGCTGTTCGTGGCCCTCGGCGGGACGTCGTACGCGGTCATCAAGCTGCCGGCCAACTCGGTCGGCGCACGCCAGCTCAAATCCAATTCTGTGAGCGGGAGCAAGATCCGCAACGGCTCGGTCGGCAGCCGCGACCTCGCGCCGAGCGCCCGCGGCCAGCGCGGGCCGCGCGGACCCGAGGGCCCGGCGGGCCCCGCCGGGCCGGCCGGCGGGGCCTCGGCCACGCCGGGGGTCACGGTCGAGCCCTGGCACGCGCTGGCGCTCAAGCCGGGGTGGACGAACTACGGCGGGACGTTCCTGGAGGCGGCGTACCGCAAGGACTCGCTCGGCAGGGTGTATCTGCGCGGGCTCGTCACCAAGGACGGCCTGCCCGCGCTCGACGAGGTCATCGCGAAGTTGCCGGTGGGTTACCACCCGACGGCACGGGGACTCTTCGCGGTCGGGGCCGGATCGCCCCCAGGGCCCGGCCGGGTCGACGTCACGGTCGACGGCGACGTCGTATTCGTCAACGGCGCGACAGCCGAGACCGACTTCACGTCGCTGGACACCATCGGATTCTGGACGGACTGACCTGCGTGACGCTGCGCGACCTCTTCGGCGACGCCGCGGCCGGCGCCCCGCCGGTGCAGGTGACGGCGCTCGCCTACGACAACCGCCGCGTCGGGCCCGGCACGGTCTACTTCTGCGTGCGCGGCTTCACGCGCGACGGGCATGACTTCGCTGCCGACGCCGTCGCGCGCGGGGCGGTGGCGCTCGTCGTCGACCACCCGCTCGGCGCCGGCGTGCCGGAGGTCGTCGTCGCCGACGTGCGGGCCGCGATGGCGCCCGCCGCGGCGCGGCTGCACGGCGACCCGACGGCGACGCTGCGGACGATCGGCGTCACCGGCACCAACGGCAAGACGACGACGGCCTACCTCGTCCGTGCCCTGCTGGAGGCGGCCGGCCACCCGACCGGCATGCTCGGCACCGTGACCTCGATCATCGGCGGCGCCGAGCACGAGGTCGCCCGCACGACGCCCGAGGCGATCGACCTGCAGGCGACGTTCGCCGCCATGCTCGACGCCGGCGACACGCACTGCGTCATGGAGGTGTCCAGCCACGCGCTGGCGCTCAGCCGCGCCGATGCGATCCACTGGGCCGGGGCGATCTTCACGAACCTCACGCAGGACCACCTGGACTTCCATCCGACGATGGAGGACTACTACGCGGCCAAGCGGCGGCTGTTCGAGGCCGGGCCGCAGGTCGCGGTCGTCAACGTCGACGACCCGTACGGCGCGCGCCTGGCGTCAGAGCTCGACCACGCGCAGCTCGTCACGGTCGGCATCGACGCCGCCGGCGCCGACCTGCGCGCGACCGACGTGCGCAGCGAGATGAGCGGATCGGCGTTCCGGGCCGGCGACCTCGAGCTGCGCTCGCCGCTGCCAGGGCGCTTCAACGTCTCCAACGTCCTTGGCGCCGTCGCGATGGTCCGCGCGCTGGGAGTCGGCGACGACACGATCGCGGCCGCGCTGCCCGAGGCGGGGCGCGTTCCCGGCCGTTTCGAACCGGTCGACGAGGGTCAGGACTTCGCCGTGCTCGTCGACTACGCCCATACCCCCGACTCGCTGGAGAACGTCCTGCAGGCCGCGCGCCCGCTCACGCGCGGGCGGCTGCTGTGCGTCTTCGGCTGCGGCGGCGACCGCGACCGCGGCAAGCGCCCGCTCATGGGCGCGATCGCCGCGCGCCTGGCCGACCACACGATCGTGACGTCCGACAACCCGCGCACGGAGGAGCCGGGCGCGATCGTCGCCGAGATCCTCGCCGGCATCGAGCAGCGCGACGCGACGGAGACGATCGTCGACCGCCACGAGGCGATCGAGCGCGCGGTCGGCATGGCCGCCGCGGGCGACGTCGTGGTCATCGCCGGCAAGGGCCACGAGCAGGGCCAGGAGTTCGAGGGCGGGCGCAAGATCGACTTCGACGACGTCACCGTCGCGCGAGAGGCCCTGCGTGCGCGCCTGGTCGCCTGAGCAGGTCGCCGTGGCCGCCGGGGCGCGGCTCGCGGATGACGCTCCTGCGCCGGGCGCCGGCCACGGCGACCCGCCGGGTCCGCTGCGCGTGACGATCGACTCGCGCGACGTCCGGCCTGGAGACCTGTTCGTCGGCCTCCCGGGCGCGCGCGACGACGGCGGGCGCTTCGCGGCCGATGCGCTCGCGGCCGGCGCCTGGGGCGTGCTCGTGGGGCCGGGCCACGCCGCCGGCACACCCGGCGTCGTCATCGCCGCGGCCGACCCGCTCGCCGCGCTGCAGGCGCTCGCGCGCAGCTGGCGCCGGGCGCTGGCGGTTCCGGTCATCGGCATCACCGGCTCGACCGGCAAGACCTCGACGAAGGACCTGCTGCGCGCGATGCTCGCCCAGGACCGCCGGGTCGTCGCCACCGAGCAGAACCTCAACACGGAGATCGGGCTGCCGCTGACGATCCTCGGCGCGCCGCCGGACACCGAGGTGCTCGTCCTGGAGATGGCGATGCGCGGCGCCGGCCAGATCGCCGAGCTGGCGGCGATCGCCGAGCCCGACGTCGGCGTGATCGTCAACATCGGCCCCGTGCACCTCGAGCTGCTCGGCTCGCTGGAGGCGATCGCGGCGGCGAAGGCCGAGCTGCTTGCGGGGCTGCAGCCGGGGGCCACCGCCGTGCTGCCGGCCGGCGAGCGCCTCTTGGACGCCCACCTGCGCGAGGACCTGCACGTCGTGACCTTTGGCGCGGGCGGCGACGTGGACGAGCTCGGCGACGTGCAGCTGCCCTTCGCCTCGGCGCACATGCGCTCCAACGCGCTGGCCGCGCTGGCGGCCGCGCGGGCCGTCGGCGGCGAGCCGCACGGGCTGCTCGAGGTGACGCTCAGCGCCATGCGCGGGCAGCGCATCGAGCTGCCCGGGCCGGTCGTCGTCATCGACGACTGCTACAACGCCAACCCGATGTCGATGCGCGCAGCCCTCGACGACCTTGCCGCGTCCGCGACCGGGCGCCGCGTCGCCGTGCTCGGAGACATGCTCGAGCTCGGCCCCGACGAGGGGCGCTACCACGCCGAGATCGGGGCCCATGCCGCCCAGCAGGGCGTGGACGTGCTCGTGACGGTGGGGCCGCTCGCCGCGCAAATGGCGGAGGGCTTCGGCGGCGGCGAGCTGCACGGCGCCGCCGACGCCGCCGAGGCTGCCGCGCTCGCCCGCGAGCTGCTGCGCCCCGGCGACACGGTGCTCGTCAAGGCCTCCCGGGGCGTCGGGCTCGAGGTCGTCGCACAGGGCCTGTCGGCCGCGGCGGCGAGCAGCTGATGCGGACCGGGATGGGAGAGGTGCTGATCGCGGGCACCGCGTCGCTGCTCATCTGCATCTTCCTGTCGCCGAAGTTCATCGAGTTTCTGCGCGCGCGCGAGTTCGGGCAGTTCATCCGCGCCGAGGGGCCCGAGGGCCATCACGCCAAGGCCGGGACGCCGACGATGGGTGGCATCATCATCTTCACGGCGATCTCGATCCCGTTCCTTATCCTGTCGGAGTACGACTGGCGATCGGTCGGGGTCTACGGCGCGGCGATGGGCTGCGCGCTGATCGGCTTCGCCGACGACTACATGAAGATCGTGCGCCGCCGTTCGCTCGGCCTCAGCGCGCGGATGAAGCTCGGGCTGACGATCCTCATCTCGCTGGGCCTCTGGTACGTCGCGACCCGGCAGGCGGGGCTGCCCGAGACGCTGCGGCTGCGGATCGTCGACTACCAGGTCGACCTCAGCTTCCTCGCCGGGATCCCGTTCCTCGTGCTGATCTACGTCGTCGTCGCGGGGACCACGAGCGCGGTCAACCTCACCGACGGCCTCGACGGGCTCGCGGCCGGCTGCGCCGCGATCGTGCTACTGGCCTACATCGGCATCACGTTCCTGACCCGCGGACAGGAGGACCTGGCGCTGCTGTGCGGCTGCCTCGTCGGCGCCTGCGTCGGGTTCCTGTGGTTCAACGCGTTCCCGGCGACGATCTTCATGGGCGACACCGGCTCGCTGGGCCTGGGCGGCGCGATCGCCGGCCTGGCGGTCATGACGAAGACCGAGATCCTGCTGATCCTCATCGGCGGGATCTTCGTCGTCGAGGCGCTGAGCGTCCTGATCCAGGTCTTCTCGTTTCAGACGTTCCGCAAGCGGGTCTTCCTCATGGCGCCGATCCATCATCACTTCGAGCTGATGGCGTGGTCGGAGACGAAGATCATCCTGCGCTTCTGGATCGTCGCCGCGATCTGCAGCGCGATCGGCTTCACGCTGTACCAGCAGTCCGTTGTCTGAGCGGCCCCGCCCGCCGCTGCCCGCAGGTCCCTGGCTCGTCGTCGGGCTCGCCCGGTCGGGCATCGCGGCCGCGCAGGCGCTGCAGGCGCGCGGCGAGATGGTCGTCGCGGTCGACGCTGGCAGCCCGGACGTGGCGGACGACCTCGGGATCGAGGCGCACCTGGGCACCGACGGGCTGGCGTTCCTGTCGCACGCGCGCGCCGTCGTGAAGTCGCCGGGGGTGCCGCGTGAGGCCGCGGTCATCGCGGCCGCGCGCGAGCGCGGCATCCCGGTGCTGGGCGAGCTCGAGCTCGGCTGGCGGCTGCTGCGCAACGAGTTCGTGGCGGTCACCGGGACCAACGGCAAGACGACGACGGTCCAGCTGCTCGGGCACATCCACCGCGAGGCGGGCCTGCCGGTCGCAGTCGCCGGGAACGTCGGCGCGGCGGTCAGCGGGCTGGTCGGCTCGCTGGCGCCCGAGGCCGTCGTCATATGCGAGACGAGCTCCTTTCAGCTCGAGGACACGCTGGAGTTCGCGCCCGAGGGGGCGGTGCTGCTCAACGTGCAGTCCGACCACCTCGACCGCCACGGGACCTTCGAGGACTACCTGTCGGCGAAGCTGCGGATCTTCCGCTCGCAGGGCAACCACGACGTGGCGGTCGCGCCCGCGGGGCTGGACGTCGAGGACCTCGGCGGTTGCGCGCGGCGGGTGCCGTTCGGCCCCGGCGGCGAGCTCGACGACCGGGCCGGGCATCTGTGGTGGGACGACGAGCCGCTGATCTCGTATGAGGAGATCCGCCTGCGCGGCGCGCACAATCGCGCGAACGCCGCGGCCGCCGCCGCGATCGCCCTGGCTCGCGGCGTCGACCGAGACGCCGTCCGTGCCGGCCTGCGGACGTTCGCGGGCGTCGAGCACCGCCTCGAGGAGGTGGCCGTCGCCGAGGGCGTGCTGTATGTCAACGACTCCAAGGCGACGAACGTGGCGTCGACGCTCGTCGCGCTGGAGAGCTTCGACGCACCGGTGCACCTGATCCTCGGGGGCCGCGGCAAGGACCAGGACTTCTCCGCCCTGCGGGGCCGGGCCGACGCCACCTACCTGATCGGCGAGGCGGCCGAGCAGCTGTCGCGCGAGGTGGGGGGAGCGGTGTGCGGCGACCTGGCGACCGCGGTCGCGCAGGCGCGGGCGGCGGCGCGGCCGGGCGAGGTGGTGCTGCTGTCGCCGGCCTGCGCGAGCTTCGACCAGTTCGAGGACTACGAGGCGCGGGGGCGGGCCTTCAAGGCTCTGGTGGGGCTGGGGTAGGTGTTGGGGCGGCATTCGGCGGCCGCCATGGCGTGGGGGCAGTCCGGAACTGCATCGATGAGAGAACGGACGTGTGTGGTGCGGGCGGGCGTCGGCGGCGGGACGCGCGGCTTGCCCTGGGGTCAGCGCCGGTGGCGTGACGCGTAGGTGTTCGCGTGGAACATCTTCTCGTCGGGCTTGTCGTTCGCCCGGGTCGGCGCCGGTGGCGTGACGCGTAGGTGTTCGTATGGAACATCTTCTCGTCGGGCTTGTCGACACCCGGGCGCCGTCGGCTCTCCCGGCCTGTCGCGGCCCTTCCGGCCCACCTCCTTTATCGATGCAGTTTCGGCCCGGTGGGGCGCGGAGTGCCCAGCCCAGCCGCGAGCAGCGCGCCGCTCACGGGCGCGGGTGAAGCGCCGGATACAGCGCTCGAAAGTGCTCGCGCGCCTCGCGGTAGGGCTCGATCCACGCGGCAACCGGCTCGACGACCTCGCCCGGGCGCACGCACGCGGCGACGGCCTCGTGCACGTCGGCGAAGACCCCTGCCGCGACCCCGCCCAGCAATGCAGCGCCGAACGACGCCCCCTCGTCGACGGCGGTGCGCTGCAACGGCAGCTCGAGCACCGAGGCCAGGATCTGCAGCCACAGGCGGCTGCGCGCGCCACCGCCCGACACGCGCCCGACCGTCGGAGCCCCGGACATCCCGGCGACGAGGTCCAGCCCGTCGCGCAGGCCGAACGCCACGCCCTCGAGCACCGCCCGCACGAGCGCCCCGCGGTCGTGACGCAGCGACAGGCCGGCGAACGCCCCCCGCGCCGCGGGGTCCACATGCGGTGTGCGCTCGCCGGCGAGATAGGGCAGGAACGTCAGCCCCTCGACGCCCGGCTCCCACGTCGCCGCCTCGCCGACGAGGTCGCCGAACTCGGCGCCCGGGCAGACGGCGTCGCGCAGCCACGCCAGCGAGCCCGCCGCCGACAGCATCACGCCCATCGCGTGCCAGGCGCCCGGCAGCGCGTGGCAGAACGAGTGCACGCGCGCCTGCGGGTCGGCGGCGAACGCATCCGACGCGGCGAAGACGACGCCCGACGTGCCGAGCACGACCGAGACCGCGCCCCCGGCCCGGTCGACCCCGACGCCGATCGCCCCCGCCGCCTGGTCGCCGGCGCCCGCCGCGACCGGCACGCCACAGGCGTCGAAGCCGCTCACCGCGGGCGACTCCAGCGCCCGCGGCAGCCACGCAGGCTCGACCTCCAGCGCCGCCGCGACCCGCTCGCTCCAGCACCGCCGCGCCACGTCGAAGAGCAGCGTCCCCGACGCGTCGGCGACGTCGGTCGCGTGCTCGCCGCAGAGGCGCAGGCGCACGTAGTCCTTGGGCAGCAGCACGTGCGCGATGCGCGCGTGGACGTCGGGCTCGTGGCGCGCCAGCCAGCGCAGCTTCGGCGCCGTGAAGCCCGGCAGCGCGCGGTTGCCGGTGAGTGCGATCAGCTCGTCGAGCCCCAGGAGCGCCTCGATCTCGGCGCACTCGGCCGCCGTGCGCTGGTCGTTCCAGAGGATCGCCGGGCGCAGCACGCGGTCCTCCTCGTCCAGCGCGACGAGGCCGTGCATCTGCCCCGTCAGCCCGATGCCGGCGATCGGGCCCGCGCTTCGCAGCTGCGCGAGCACCGCCTGCGCGCCTGCCCACCAGTCCTCGGGGTCCTGCTCGGCCCAGCCCGGCCGCGGCGTGGCGAGCGCATGGGGGACCTCGGCGCGCGCGACGACCTCACCGTCGGGACCGACGAGCAGCCCCTTGACGGAGCTCGTGCCGACGTCCAGGCCGGCAAGCAGCGTCACGTGGGCGCGCCGAGCGCCGCGTACACGAGCTCGTAGGCGCGGATCGCGTCCTTGTCCTGCTGGGCGGCGCGCAGCGCGTCGTCACTCAAAGGTGTCTGACACCCTTTTAAGCACCGAGCGCGGCGTAGACCAGCTCGTACGCGCGCACGGCATCCTTCTCGTGTTGCGCCTTGCGGAGCTCGTCGCCGTCGATCTTGCCGGCGACGGCGTCGATGAAGTTCCACTGCAGGACGGAGCGTTTGCACGCGCCGACGGCATCTTCGGTGTAGGGGTAGAGGTCGAAGCCGAGCCGCTCCCCGTTCGCGCCGTAGTTCGCGCGACGCAGCTCGATTGCGAGCTCGATCGTCTCCATGAAGGCCGTTGCGCCGACCATGTTGTCGTCGTCGAAGGTTCCCCAGCCCGAGTTCGCATGCTGGTGGCCGAGCAACCCGTCGGCTGCGAGGAGGGCGGCGTACTCGGCGAGGTTCTCGCCGTTCATGATCAGGTGCTGCCAGTCCATATTCACCGAAAGGTTGTCGACGCCCTGGGCGCGCAGCTTGTGGATCACGTGCAACGTCATGCCGATGTTGCGCATGAAGATCTTCATCGCCGGCTCCGAGTTCTTGTGCTCCAGGAACACGGTGACGCCCTTGGTCTTTGCATGGTTCGCTGATTCGCCGACGCCGTCGATGAAGCGCGCCCACGACTCGGTGTACGGCGTCTGGAACGGGTAGTTGTAGCCCTCGATCCCGGGCCAGATGATCATGTGCGCGCCGATGTCCCCGGCCAGGTCGATCGCCTCGAACGTGAGCCGCAGCGCCTCCGCACGGGTCTTGTCGTCAGGTGAGGAGAATCCGCCCTTGGCAAAGCGCGGATCGAGGTGGAGGCCGCTTGCGACGCAGTAGATGCCGTGCCCGTCGAGCGCCTGCTGCACCTGGTCGAAGTTCTCGCGGTTCAGCTCCTGCGGGTAGTGGAACTCGTAGTCGTCCATCAGGTCGCCGAGGCCCTCGACGGCCGTCCGCACCTTCTCCACGGTCGTCGCCTTCGCCAGTTCCGGCTTGTAGCCGCCGGGGTTGAACCGCGTGGCCATCCCGCCGAACGCCCAGATGCCAAGACTCGTCTTCACCCTGATCTCCTTTTGCTTGATCGTCGCAGCAGCGCCCTACACTACGCGCCAGAGTGGGCCTGATCCTCGGCGTCGACGGTGGCAACTCGAAGACTGCGCTGCTCGTCGCGACGACGGAGGGTGAGCTCGTTGCGTCGCTGCGCGGGCCGGGGACGAACACGCATGCCGTCGGGCCGGACGCCGTTGCCGACGTAATCAGTGCGCTCGTCGCCGAGTCGGGCATCGATCTTCCCGTCGACCACGGCGTGTTCTTTCTCTGTGGGGCAGACGCGCCATCCGACATCGCCGGGCTCGAGCACGCGATCGGCGGCCGGGGCTGGGCTCGCGACGTGACGGTCGACAACGACACGTTTGCGCTTCTGCGCGCCGGCACCGAGGCTGCGGATGCAGTCGCAGTGATCTGCGGCGCAGGCATCAACGTCGTCGGGCACGCGGCAGGAGGACGCATCGCCCGCTACCCGTCGCTCGGGTGGGAGACCGGCGACTGGGGCGGCGCCGTGATGCTCGGCCGCGAGGTGCTGCGGCTCGCTGCGCGCGGCGAGGACGGCCGCGGCGAGCCAACGGCGCTCACCGAGATCGTGCGCGATCACTTCAACGCGGCCACGGTCGAGGACGTCGGCGCCGATGTCTACTACGGGCGGCTGCCGCAATCGCGGCTGGCCGAGCTCGTGCCGCAGGTGGTCGCAGCGGCGGTTGGAGACGCGGTTGCCCGGTCGCTCGTCGAGCGGCTTGCTGATGAGATTGGATTGATGGCACGTCGTGCGATGCGCGACCTCGGCGTCGGGGAGGCCGACGTCGTGCTCGGTGGCGGGATGCTGCAAAGCGGCGAAGGTCTGCTCTACGAGACCGTGCTCGAGCGTTTGCCCGAAGGCGCGCACGCCGTTGCGGTCCAGGACCCGCCGTCACTCGGCTCGGCGCTCGCAGCGCTCGACGCCGCCGGCGCGTCGGTCGAAGCAAAGGCGCGGCTCCGCCGCGAGCTTCGCGCCTCTTAGTCGATCAGCACGGTCAGGACTTCGTGCGGCCGGTAGGGCAGCACGAGCACGCCGTCCTCGAGCTCGACATCGGCTGCCTCCTCCTCGAGCGCGTTCGCGAGCCG
>JAXDFS010000216.1:0-2637 GCA_034665465.1 Solirubrobacteraceae bacterium | reverse complement strand
TCGTCGCCGTGAAGTCGTCGCCGAAGTGACAGTGCGCACAGTCCGGGACGTGGCCAGCCAGGCGCCACGCCCGGATGTCGCGCTGGCGCGGTCATCGGGTGATAACACCGAGGGCCATCAAGCCGAGCCCACAGCCCGGGTGGCAGATTGTGTCCCAGTCCTTTGACCAGGACCAGTTCGGCGCCCGGGATCGCTTCGGCGGCGGCCCGGCCGTTGCTGACGTCACACATGACGTCATCGAGGCCGTGGATCACGAGGGGGAACGAACAGACGCCCCAGCTGCTCGGTGTGATCCCCGAGGCGACGGACGCGATCGCCTGCCGGGGCAACCGGGTCGTAAGCTCGCCGGGCGCGGTCGGCAAATGTCCGCTTCGTGGGTGGGATATCCAGGTGATCCGGCGATACCGAAGGCGCGGATCGCCTTGTCGACAACGTCTTGCCGGGTGACCGTCGGCGGCCCGACAAGCTGCGCAACTCCAGCCCGACGTCGTCGTGGTCGACCGTCACATGCCTGAGATCGACGCAGTCTGTCAGCAGGCCCACGCCGTCCTGTGCCTCTACGTCCTCGACGGCGTTGTGGGCGGCGAGGGTCGCGGCGACGGACGCCACCTCTGCGCCTCGAGGAGCTCGTCGAGTTGGTCGCGGCCTCCTGTGACGGTCTTGATGGACAGGACGCTGGTTCCGACCCGCTCGGTGACGTTTGCCCATTCGTACTCGGCCACGAATGGCCCTGCCTTCCAGCGTCGCATGGGGCGCTCGAGAAGGCCGCGAATCTGGGCCCGGAAGATCCAGGCACCGAGCGGGATCACCGCTGGCCAGGCGATCCAGCCCACGACGTCGGCGATGAATCTTCCAGCTCACGTGCTGACGATAGTGGGCGCGGGGGAAGGCGACGCGTTTGGTGATGGTGGGGCGCGTTTGGGCCAGAGGTTCCAGTGGAGAGGGTGTGCAGCAGGGCGCGGCCGTCGGCGTCGGCGCCTTCGCCGAGGGTCGTGCAGGGTGGGTCGTGCCACATCGAGCTCGGCGCGTCGAGGTCGGCGAGCCAGCGTTGGACGGACGGTCGGCTCATGCGACCGCCGGTGCTGCCGGGCAGGAACCGGCACGCGCGCCGGCTGGCGTGTGGCGTGAGGTGGGTTGTGGTGCGTCGCGATGAACCGCCTGAGCTCTGGGGGAATGGCGACGACGCCGCCCCAGGGGCCGTAGAGGCGGCTGCCGTCGGCCGCGATCGTGTCGTGGTTGAGCTCGCGCAGGTAGCGCGGACAGTGCAGGACGGCTGCGAGCGCGATCAGGGCCGCGTGCTGGGGACCGGCCGTCTCGTCAGCCAGCGCAGCTGCGCGCGCGACTGTGGCGCTGAACTCGTACGGTCGGACCTCGCCGAAGCTCCATTCACGACGGAATCGACCGCGGAAGAGTCGGTGGCGCTGCCATCGCGGGTGAACGCGTCGATGGCCGCGCGGATGCGAGTGTAGATCTCTGAGGCGCTGTCGCCGTACCGGGCGAGTAGGTACACGGCGCGGCGCATTGCTGGTATGTGGCGTCGGGGTGCTTGTGCAACCAGCCGGTCATCCACGCGTGTGCGCCATCCAGGGCGTCGTGGGTCTCCGCGCGCTCAGAGCGGGCCAGCGATTGAGCGAGCAGCGCGCGCAGCCGTCGACTGTCCACATTTGGGATCGCGTCGAGCCGTCTACGGCGCTGGCGGTGCTCACCGGCTGTTTCTGCTGAGCATGCGCCTGCAGGCGATCACGTTCCTGCTCAACACGCTGGGCGACGCGGTGCTCTACGTCGAGGACCTGCGGACGTTCGCCGGCACGGCGGGCATCCCGGCGGCGGTCGGGGGCGGCGGCGGGCCGCGGGCGCCCGCGGGCTTCCGGTCGCTGGAGCTGCGCGGCGTCGGCTTCCGCTACCCGGGCGCACCCGGCCCGGTGCTGAAGGACGTCAGCATGACCCTGCGGGCCGGGGAGATCGTCGCGCTCGTCGGCACGAACGGCTCCGGCAAGACGACGCTCGCCAAGATCCTCGCCGGCCTCTACCCGCCGGGCTCCGGGCGGGTGCTGCGCGATGGGCTGGACGTCGACGAGCCGGCCGACCTGCGCGCGGCCAGCGCCGTGCTGTTTCAGGACTTCATCCGCTACCGCCTCAGCGCGACCGACAACATCGCGTTCGGGGGACCGGGCCGTGAGATCGACCCGGCGACCGTGGCGGCGGCGGCGCAGCGGGCCGGCATCGACGGCGCGCTGGACGGGCTCGAGCACGGCTACGACACGATCCTGAGCAAGGAGTTCACCGCCGGCGCGGACCTGTCGGGCGGCCAGTGGCAGCGCCTGGCCCTGGCCCGCGCCTTCTACCGCGACGCCCCGTTCGTGATCCTCGACGAGCCCACCGCGTCGCTGGACGCGCAGGCCGAGGCCGACCTGTTCGGGCACATCCGCGAGCTCTTCGCGGGGCGCACCGTCCTGTTCGTGTCGCACCGGTTCGCGAACGTCCGCACGGCCGACCGGATCTACGTCCTGGACGAGGGCCGGATCGCCGAGCACGGGACGCAGCAGTCGCTCATGGAGCACGACGGCATCTACGCCAGGCTCTTTCGCCTGCAGGCCGAGGGCTACGGGATCCGGCCGGAGGTTGCTGCGCGGGGCG
>JAXDFS010000215.1:0-3126 GCA_034665465.1 Solirubrobacteraceae bacterium | reverse complement strand
TCTCGATCCCCCGCTTCATCGTCCGCCGCAGCCCGCGCATGCACCTGCGTGCGCTGGAGAGCGTATGCCAGCGGTGGCTGCTCGCGCACAGCATCGCGGTGCTGCGCATCAGCCTCGGCGCCGTGTTCCTCGGCTTCGGCGTGCTGAAGTTCTTCCCGGGCGTCAGCCCGGCCCAGGGCCTCGTCGAGCGCACGACGGACATCCTCATGCTCGGGATGGTCCCCGGCGCCGTCGCGCTGGTGCTGGTCGCGGTCATGGAGTGCACGATCGGGCTGTGCCTGATCAGCGGTCGCGCCATGCGCCCGGCCATCTACCTGCTCGGCGTGCAGCTCGTCGGGATCCTCTCGCCGCTCGTGCTGCTGACGCACCGCCTGTTTCACGGGCCTCATGGCGCGCCCACCCTCGAGGGCCAGTACGTGCTCAAGGACGTGATCTTCGTCGGGGCCGCGCTCGTGCTCGCCGCGACCGCCAACGGCGCGCGGCTGACCGACGCCCACGCTCGGTAGACCGCTGTTCGCGTCACGCCATTATCTGTACGTTCGACGTACCGGTTATTGGTGACAGCGGCCGCTGCCGGCGGGCCATATGTGACATATAGCACTGTATCTGCCGCCCCGTGGCAGCGCTCTCATCCCTACACCAGTTCTGACACAAGGAGTGCTCGATGCTCGATCTGAAGCACGGCGGACACGTCCTACCGGCGGATGCGCCCGGCGCCAGGGACGCGGAGGGCAAGATGGGGCTGCGGGTCGCCAGGACGGTTCCCGCGGGGACGCCCTTCGACTACCTGCTGCCCGAGCTCAAGACGCAGCCCGCCAGCCGCCTGCCGGGCGATCCCGCAAAGGTGGCAGCGGACCTCAAGGCACTCGGCGCCGCGATGGTCGACGACGCGCCGGCGGCGCAGGCCGACCCTGCCGTCGAGGTCAACTCGACGATCCCGGCGGTCTACACGTACTGGGGCCAGTTCATCGATCACGACATGACGGCCAACACCGACCGCGACTCGAAGACCAGCGACATCACCAGGACCCCGCTGACGCCGGTGGACCCGGCCGAGGTCGCGGCGACCCTTCGCAACCTGCGCCGCCCGACCTTCGACCTCGATCACGTCTACGGCAACGGCCCGGGCCTCGACGAGCACGAGGACCGCCCCGACCCCGGCCCCGCCGACAAGGGCTTCTACGACGGGATCCGCCTGCGGGTGGGCGCCAACGCCGACACGCCCGGCATCCCGGGCGTGAAGATCCCGCCCGAGGCGGACCTGTCCCGCGACCTTCCGCGCATCGGCCCGCTGCTGAAGGCCGGCGTCATCACCGAGAACGACATCCCCGACAGCCTCAAGGGCGACGTCAACCTGCAGACGCGGGCGTTCATCGGCGACCTGCGCAACGACGAGAACCTGATCGTGTCGCAGTTTCATCTCTCGTTCCTGCGCTTTCACAACAGGGTCGTCGACGCGATCGACGCCGATCCGGCGGCGTTCGGCCTCGGCGGCGAGCACGAGCACGAGGGCGGTCACGGCGGCGGCCGGCACGGCCGCGGCAACGGCCACGACGCCGCCGCGAGCGCCGCGGAGCGCTTCGCGACGGCTCGGAGGCTGGTGCGCTTCCACTACCAGTGGCTGGTCGTCAACGACTACCTCAAGACCGTGACGCTGCCCGGGGTCGTCGACAAGATCCTCGTCGGCGGCAACAGGCACTACAAGCCGCTGCCGGGCGGGGAGCTGTTCGCGCCGCTGGAGTACTCCGTGGCCGCGTTTCGCTTCGGCCACAGCATGGTCCGCGGCGGCTATGACCACAACCGCAACTTCGGCAAGGCGATCGCGCCCGCGACCCCCGTGCTGCCGTTCGCCCCCTTCGCCGAGCTGTTCCGGTTCACGGGCAACGGGCATGCGATCGACGCCAACGACATCACCAAGAGCACGCCCAACCCGTTCCGCGGGCTGCCGACGCTGCCGTTCAACTGGATCATCGAGTGGGACCGCTTCGCGAACAAGGCCGATGTCGACGAGGCCCACTTCGCCCGCCGGATCGACACGCGCCTCTCGCCGCCGATCCTCAACATGGTCAACGAGGGCACCGGCGACGCCATCCAAGACGACGCCGACGCCGCCAACAAGCCGCTGCGCCAGCTGCTGCGCAGCCTCGCGCAGCGCAACCTGCTGCGCGGCTACCTGCTGAGCATTCCCACCGGGCAGGCCGTCGCGGCGAGCATGGGCGTACCGGCGATGACCGCCGAGGAGCTGCGGCGGGGCAACTCGGACGCCGTCAACGCGGCGCTCGAGAACGGCGGCTTCCTCGAGCACACGCCGCTCTGGTACTACCTGCTCAAGGAGGCCGAGGTCCGCGCGAACGGCAACTCGCTCGGCGAGCTGGGCAGCCGCATCGTGGTCGAGACGCAGATCGGGCTGCTGCGCAACGATCCCAACTCGTTCCTCAACGCCGAGGGCGGCTGGGAGCCCTCGCAGGGGGTCAGGCTCGCCAACGGCGACCCGATCGTCACGATCCGCGACTTCTTCGCCTTCGCGGGACTCGCTGCCTGAACCATCCGTCGTCCCGGATGCGGGGCCGGGCTGCGCGCCCGGCCCCCGGGGGGTGCCGAGGCTCAGGGGCCTTCCTGCACCTCCGTGATGCGCCCGCCGGCCTTGACCCAGCCGGCGAGGCTCGACGACTCATAGCCGATGTTCGCCTCCAGCCGGTGCCTGGCGCTGGACGATGCCGACTGGCCGTCGCGGTCGGCCAGCTGGCGCTGGAAGGACGGCAGCAGCCGGTACGGGCCGGTGCGCGACTCGTGGATGGCCCCGAGCGGGTCGGGGGCGACCTGCTCACCCTTGCACCGGCTCTCGTGGGAGGTCGCCTTGGCCTGCACGGCGAAGTGGCCGGGCTCGAACACGAGGTTGCGCCGCCTGGCATTGGCGACCATCCACAGCAGCGGTATCTCCGCCAGTGCCGGGTCCGGGTAGCCGCCTCCTACATCGCTGTGAACGCCCGAGAACCAGACCTGCTCGAGCGTCTGCCCGGCTGCGTCGGGCTTCTGCTCCCAAAGGGTGGGTTTGAACGGGCCGCGCCGCTCGTCGATCGCAAGCGCGTGGTAGGCGAAGCTGACCTTGCTGCTCAGCGTGGTGTC
>JAXDFS010000214.1:0-7931 GCA_034665465.1 Solirubrobacteraceae bacterium | reverse complement strand
TCGGCGGTCGGCCCGGCGCTCGGCGGCTTCCTCACGGAGGCGTTCTCGTGGCAGGCGATGTTCGTCCTGCAGGCGCCGGTCGCGCTCGTCGCGCTGCTGGCCTTGCGGGGCGCCGCGGGCTCCGGTGCGGCGCCGGCGGCGGGCGGCGACCGGCCCGCGCTCGCGCCCCTGATCGCGCTCGCGCTGGCGTCGGCGGCGCTCTCGGCGGCCTTGTTCCTGCTCGTGATCATGCTCATCGAGGGCTGGCGCCACACGCCCGGCGAGGCGGCGCTGACGGTGACGGTCATGCCGATCGCGGCGCTCGCGGCCGGCGGCTGGGCGCGGTCGCGGTCGCGGCAGGGCCTCGCGCCGGCGCTTGCCGGCTGCGTGCTGGTGGCCGGCGGCCTTGCGGCGCTGGGCCTGCTGCCGCGCGCGCACGCCGTCTGGACGCTCGTGCCGCAGCTGGCGATCGGGCTCGGGCTGGGGCTCGCGCTCGCCACGCTGATCCGCGCGACCGTCGGGGTCGAGGGCGCGGTCGCGCGGCCGGCCGCCTGGACGGTCTGCGCGCGCCACATCGGCATCGTGATCGGGCTGCTCGTGCTGACGCCGCTGTTCACGGCCGACCTGCAGAACGTCGCGGGGCCGGGCGAGCGCGCCGGCCTGGCGCGCGTGCTCGACGCGCCGCTGGGCCTCGGCGCGAAGATCGCCGTCGCGCGGTCGCTGGGCGGGCAGATCGACCGCTCCTCCAAGCAGCTGCCGGACGTCGACCGCGCGTTTGCCGAGGCCCGGGTGCCCGCCTCCGAGCGCCCGGCGGCCGGCCGCCTGCGCGCCGGCCTCGACGACGAGCTCGACCGCGCGGCGACGAAGGCCTTCAGCCGCTCGTTCCTGGCCGCGGCGCTGATCGCCCTGCTCGCGGCGGGCGCCGTCGCGCTCGCGGGGCGCCGCGACCCCGCGCGCCCGCGCGGGGAGCCCTCGACGAACGGCAGCCCGCTGGCATCCGGCAGCCCGCCGGCCGTCGCGCTGCCCGCGGCGGCCGCGCTCGCGGCGCTGCTCGTCGCCGTCTACGTCCTGCTGGGTGGCGGCGGCTACGGCCCGACGGCGCTGCGCGACCCCTGTGCGCCGCGCGCGCGGCCCGCGGTCGACCGCACACAGCTCGTCGCGCTCGCCGCGCTCGACGGCACCGCCTGCAAGCTGCACGTCACCCGCGAGGAGCTCGCGCGCGGCCTGCTCGCGGGCAGAGCGCCCGCGGGGGTCTCCGACGACGAGCTTGCCGGCGCGCTCGGCGCCGGCCTCGATCGCGCCCAGGCCGAGGGTGCGCTCGGCGGCCTCGCCGCGACGGTGCTGCGCGCGACGCTGAAGGTCGGCGGCGCGCTGGGGCTGATCGGCCTGCTGCTGCGCGGCTCGTAGGGGTGGCGAACCCGCAGCGCGCGCCTGCGACTGCGGCGAAGAAGCACAGCAGCCGTGACGAGGACGAGGCGGCCGGTTCGGCCATCGGTCCTGGGCATCGGCCGAAGCGCGACGAGGAGGTGTTCGCATCGAACATCTACTCGTCAAGCCTCCCTCCCGGCAACCGGCGATCGCTCGGGCGACGGCGACCCCTACAGGAGCGTCCAGTGCTCGGGTTGCTCCCCGCCGCGCGCCACCTCGCCGAGGTTCTCGAGATGGCGCAGGTAGCACAGGGTCTCGGGCAGCCACCAGCCCGCGGTGAGCTGGCTGAGCGGCTCGCCGTGCAGCAGCGGGACGACGTCGTAGGCGGTGATCGGCCCGTGCTCGGCGACCGCGCCGCGTACGCGCGCGAGGCGCTCGGCGACGAGCGCGCGGTTTGCGTCGATGTGCGCGCGCACGTCGGTGAAGGTGCGCCCGTGGCCGGCGAGGCACAGGCGCGCGTCGAGGCCCTCGACGCGGTCCAGCGAGGAGAGGAACTCGCCGATGGGATCCGGCGTCCAGCCGTAGTCGAAGTACAGCGAGACGCGGCCGAGCAGGTGGTCGCCGGAGACGAGCACGCGCCGCTCGGCCTGGTGCAGGCAGACGTGCGACGGCGCGTGGCCGGGCGTCTCGTGGACCGTCCACGGCCCCAGGTCGGTGTCGATCGTCACGCCCGCGACGAGCTCGCGGTCGGGCTCGACGAGCCGGCTGATGCCGTTGCCGCGGTCGCGCGCGCCGGCGGACCACTCGCGCAGCGGCGCGACCGGCACGCCGCTCATCCGCGCGACCTCGAAGCGGCGGGCGAGCAGCGCGTCGGGATCGTCCAGGCCGGCGCGCATGTGCTCGTGCGCCGGGTGCATCCACAGCTCGCAGCCGATGGCGTCGACGACGACGGCGGCCTGGCCGTAGTGGTCGGAGTGGGCGTGGGTGCAGACCAGCAGGCGCACGTGCTCGAGCTTGAGGCCGACCTGCGCCATCGCCCGCTGCAGGTGCGCGAGCGAGCCCGGCTCGTGCAGGCCGCAGTCGAAGAGCACGACGCCGTCGCCAGCCGCGACGGCCCACGCGTTGCAGTGCGGGACGCCCGGCCAGGGCAGCGGCAGGCGCAGCCGCCAGATGCCGGGCAGGACGCGCTCGCCGCGGCCGAGCTCGCGCCGGCGGGTCGATTCGGGCATGGGGCGGACGATAGGGTGAAGTCCGAGATGGCGAAGAAGAACCGAGGAGCGGGCCGCATCTCGGCGCCGAGCAGCGAGTACGCAAATGCCGACGGCCACGTGCTCAGGCTGCGCGGCTCGATGTCGCCGCTGACCCGCCACAAGTACGCCTCCACGCTGCACGACCAGCGCCGCACGACCGACGACTCCTGGCAGCGCGCGGTCGAGTTCCTCTTCGAGCGGCTGGTCGAGCGCTGGACGATCCACGACGTCCCGACCGACAGCCAGAAGGAGCTGCTGGCGCGCTACCGCATGGCCAGCAGCGAGGAGCGCCGCTGGATCCGCGACGTGCTGCGCGAGCACCACGCCGCCCACTTTCCCGACCTGGAGGCACCATGACGACCACCGAGACCGTGACCTCCATACCCTGGCGCCTCCTGCTGGGCTCCGGGCCGAGCCCGGTGCCCGAGCGCGTGCTGCATGCGCTGGCCCAGCCGACGATCGGCCACATGGACCCCGCCTTCGCCGAGATCATGGGCGAGACGATCAGCCTGCTGCGCGAGGCCTTCCAGACCGAGAACGCCGCCACGCTCCCGATCTCCGGCACCGGGAGCGCCGGCATGGAGGCGCTGGTCGCGAACTTCGTCGACCCCGGCGACCGCGTCGTCTGCGGGGTCAACGGGCTCTTCGGAGAGCGGATGGCCGACGAGCTCGCGCGCTCGGGCGCCGAGGTCGTGCGCGTAGAGGCCGAGTGGGGCCGCGCGATCGACCCCGAGCTGCTGATCGCCGCCGCGGCCGACGGCCTGGACGCCATGGTCGTCGTCCACGGCGAGACGTCGACCGGCGTCGCGCAGCCGCTCGAGGGCCTCGCCGACGCCTGCCACGAGCGCGACGCGCTGTTCATGATCGACTGCGTCACCTCCCTCGGCGGCCATCCGCTGCGCATCGACGAGGCCGGCGTCGACGCCGCCTTCTCGGGCACCCAGAAGTGCCTGAACTGCCCGCCCGGACTGGCCCCCTTGACGGCGAACGAGCGCGCGCTCGCAAAGCTCGCCAAGCGTGAGAAGCCCGGCCACTCGTGGTATCTGGACCTCTCGCTCGTGCTCAGCTACTGGAACCCGCCCGTCCCGGGCCTGGTCACGGACAACGACGCCCCGCCCCTGCGCGCCTACCACCACACCGCGCCGATCAACATGATCTACGCGCTGCGCGAGGCGCTGCGGATCGTCGTCGCCGACGAGTGGCTGCCGACGACCTGGGAGCGCCACCGCCGTGCCCACCACGCGCTGCGCGACGCGCTCGCCGTCTTCGGCTGCGAGCGCCTGGCGCGCGACGGCGAGCAGCTGCACCCGCTGCTCGCCGTCTCGCCGCCGGAGGGCGTCGACGAGGCCGCGATCCGCAAGGCGCTGCTGCTCGACCACGGGATCGAGATCTCCGGCGGCCTGGGCCCGCTGACCGGCAGGCTCTGGCGGATCGGGATCATGGGCGCCGGCGCCCGCCGCGAGCCCCAGGAGCAGCTGGTCGGCGCGCTCGCGACGCTGCTGAAGGCCGACCCCGCCGAGCCGCTCGCTGCGCTCGCGGAGGGCTGGCGGGCGTAGCGCGCGTGGCGCTCGACGCGGCGCGCTTCGCCGACCTGCTCGCCGGCTATTGCCTCGAGGTCGAGCCCGGCCAGGAGGTGATCGTGCGCTCCACGACGCTCGCCGAGCCGCTGCTGCTGGAGTGCCAGCGCGCGATCCTCGAGCGCGACGCGTGGCCGCTGCTGCGCGTCGAGCTGCCGGGGGCGACGGCGGCCTTTCACCGCCACGCCCTCGACCGCCACGTCGACGGCTTTCCCGAGGTCTCGTGGGCCGAGGCGCGCAAGGCGCAGGCGTCGATCGCGATCCAGGCGCCGGAGAACACACGCGCGCTGGCAGGGATCGATCCCGCCCGCCTGGCGCGTGCCGCGCGCGCACGCAAGCCGCTGCGCGACCAGGCGCTCAAGCGCCGCTGGTGCGGGACGCTGTGGCCGACGCACGCCGGCGCCCAGCAGGCCGGCATGAGCCTCGCGGCCTTCGAGGCCTTCGTCGAGCGCGCGCTGTTTCTCGACCAGCCCGACCCGGTGCGCGCCTGGGGCGAGCTGCGCGCCTTTCAGGACACGCTCATCGAGCACCTGCGCGGTGCGCGGGAGCTGCGCATCGAAGCCGACGGCACCGACGTGACGCTGAACGTCAAGGGCCGCACGTGGGTCAACTCGGACGGCAAGCGCAACATGCCCAGCGGGGAGGTCTTCACCGGTCCGCACGAGGCCAGCGCGAACGGGCGCATCCGCTTCGGCGTGCCATCCTCGCCGGCCGGCATCGACGTCGCCGGCGTCGATCTCGAGTTCCGCGACGGGCTCGTGGTGGCGGCCGCCGCCGAGCGCGGCGACGACTACCTGCAGCGCGCGCTGGCGACCGACGACGGCGCGCGGCGCCTGGGCGAGATCGGCATCGGCACGAACTTCGGCATCGACCGCGCGATCGGCGCGACGCTCTTCGACGAGAAGATCGGCGGAACCGTGCACCTCGCGCTGGGCCGCTCCTATCCCGAGACCGGCGCCAAGAACGAGTCGGCACTGCACTGGGACCTCATCTGCGACCTGCGCCCCGGCGGCCGCCTGAGCGCCGACGGGGAGACGATCATGCAGGACGGCCGCTTCGCGCTGTAGGCGCTATGCGTTTCGGCGCAGCGCCATGATCGCGACGTCGTCGCGCAGGCGCTCCATCCCGCCCAGCGCTCGGCCGAGGCGGTCCACGAGGGCCTGCGCGCCGGCGTGCGGCGGGCCGGCGAGCAGCTTCGCGATCTGCTCCTCGTCGACGTCTGCGCCGTCGAGCGCGGAGTCCAGCAGGCCGTCGCTGTAGACGACGATCGCGTCGCCGGGGGCGAGCGTCACGGCGCAGGTGTGAAAGGCGGGATCGGCGAAGGCCCCGAGGATCGTCCCGTGCGCCGGGGTCCGCTCGACCGCGCCATCCGCGCGGACGACCAGCGCAGCCGGGTGCCCCGCGGCCGCGATGCGGACCGTCGCGACCTCGGCCGTCGTGTCGATCTCGCCGTAGACCGCCGTGCAGGTCTGCAGGACGTCGGTGCCCGCGAGCAGCAACGCCTTGTTGAGGTCGGCGAGCGTCGCCCACGGCCCTTCGTTGAGCATCGCCGCCGTGCGCATCGTGTAGCGCGCGAGCGACGTCACGGCCGCGGCCTGCGCGCCCTTGCCGCAGACGTCGCCGAGGAAGAAGCCCGAGCGCTCGGGCCCGAGCGGGAAGTGGTCGTAGAAGTCGCCGCCGACGTCCTCGGCGGCGTAGGGCTCGTAGAGGACCGCGACGTCCAGCCCGGGGATGCTCGGCAGCGTCGGCGGCGACAGGCTGCGCTGCAGCGTGCGTGCCAGGCTCTCGGCGTGGCGCTGCTGCTCGAGGCTGTCGCGGCGCAGCTCCTGCTCGCTGCGGACCTCGCGCAGCGCCGCGAGGCGCAGCTCGAGCTCGTCCATGACGATCGCGGCCAGGTCGCTCAGCGTCTGCATCTCCAGCTCGGTGACGGCGCGCGGCTTCGTGTCGATCACGTTCAGGGTTCCAAGGCGAAACCCGTCACCGGTGACGATCGGAGCGGCGGCGTAGAAGCGCACGCCGAGCTCGCCGTGCACGAGCGGGTTGTTGGCCGTGCGCGGGTCGATCAGCCCGTCGCTGATGACGTAGGGCGCGTCCTGCAGGACCGCCGAGGCGCACAGGCCGGGCTCGCGCGGGATCTCGGTCGCGTCGATGCCCTGCGAGGCCTTGAACCAGATGCGCTCCTCGTCGACGATCGTGACCGAGGCGAGGGGCACGCCGAAGAAGCGGGCGGCGAGCGCGCAGATGCGATCGAACGCCCCATCGGGAGGGGTGTCGAGGATGGCGTAGCGGCGCACCGCGGCGAGGCGGTCGGCCTCTTGTGGGAGAGGGGCTGTCATCGGCTGGACGCTCATGGCGGCACGAACGGTTCTCCCACTCGCCATCGGGTGGCAAACACGGAGCCTAGAGGTGACCCTCGCGCACGGTGCGCCAGCTCTGCGCCGTGATGCGCAGGATCACGAGCGTGATCGCCAAGCCGATGAGCGGGTCGGCGATCTGGGCGCCGATCGCGACCGCGGCGGCGCTGGCGACGACCGCGAGCGAGACGTACGCGTCGGCGCGGGCGTGGTCGCCGTCGGCCACGAGCGCGGGGCTGTCCAGGCGCCGGCCCGCGCGCGACCGGATCCGCGCCGCGAGCATGTTGCCCACAAAGCCGAGGGCGCCCGCGACCGCCAGCGCCACGAGGTGGCCCGGGCGCTGGGGATCGATCAGGCGCAGCACGGCCTCGTAGCCTGCGACGCACGCGCTGACGAAGATCGTCAGCACGACGAACAGGCCGGCCCGTCGCTCGGCGACCTCGCTGCGCAGCAGAAACGCGATGCCCAGCGGGATCGCCGTCGCGGCATCGCCGAAGTTGTGGATGAGATCGGCGAGCAGCGCCACGCTGGACGAGGCGAGGAAGACGACGACCTGCAGCGCCGCGGTGATGCTGAGCACGACGAGCGACAGCGCGACCGCGCGCAGCCCCTCGCGAGAGCGCTTGATCGAGGGGTCCACGAGGCCGTGGCTGTGCCCGTGGCCACCATGCGCGTGTCCGCCGTGGGCGTGGTCGTGAGGGTGGTCGTGCGGCTGCTCGTGCTCGTGGGCGGCCATCGCTGCGCCTAGGGCGCCGGCGGCGCCCACGCCGCCCGCATGTCGACGCGCTGGCCGCGAAACGGCACCGCCTCGGCCTCCAGCAGCCGCCGCTGGCGCTCGCCCTTGGCCAGCGACCCGTCGGCGCGCACGACGCGCTGCCACGGCACGTCGGGGTCCGAGCAGCGCGAGAGCACGGCGCCGGCCTGGCGCGGCGCGCCCGGGCACAGGTCCCCGTAGGTCGTCACGCGGCCCACGGGGATCGAGCGCACGGCGGCGAGGATCGCGCTCTCGATCGACATGTGTTTTCACGGTGACAGAACCGCGGCGGGCACGCCGACCACTACCGTTCGCGCCGTGAGTCGCCGCACGAAGATCGTCGCCACGATCGGCCCTGCGTCCAAGGACGCCGAGATCCTCGCGCGGATGGTCGACGCCGGGATGGACGTGGCGCGGCTGAACTTCTCCCACGGCGACGCCGAGCAGCACGCCGAGACGGCCGACCTCGTCCGGGCGGCGTCCCATCGCGCGGGCCGGCCCGTCGCGATCCTGCAGGACCTGCCGGGCCCGAAGCTGCGCATCGGTGAGCTGGTGGAGGGCACCGTCGAGCTGAAGGTCGGCGACCTCGTGACGTTCCTCTGCGATCCCGATGCCCCGCCCGGCACGGCGCGGCAGATGAGCGTGTCCT
>JAXDFS010000213.1:0-7676 GCA_034665465.1 Solirubrobacteraceae bacterium | reverse complement strand
GTTCACCAAGGACGCGGTGCTCGAGGCGCTCTACAACGACGTGAAGCTGGTCGTGATCGTCACCGAGCGCATCCCCCGCGGCGACGTCGCCGAAATGGTCGAGGTCGCGTCCGAGCGCGGCGCGCGCATCATCGGTCCCAACTGCCTGGGCATCATCGTGCCCGACGTGATCAAGATGGGCGGTATCGGCGGCCCGGCCAAGGACGCCGCCAAGGCCTACTCCCCCGGTCCCGTCGGCGTGATCTCGCGTTCGGGCGGCATGACCACGGAGATGTCTTCGACGCTGACGGCCGCCGGCCTGGGTCAGTCGACGGCGGTCTCGATCGGCGGCGACGCGATCATCGGCTCCTCCTACGCCGAGCTCATGCCGCTCTTCCAGGCCGACGAGCAGACCGAGGGCATCGTCATCTACACCGAGCCCGGCGGGCGCATGGAGGCCGAGCTGGCCGCCTGGGTCATCGACACCGACTGCCGCATGCCGATCGTCGCCTTCATGGCGGGCCGCTTCATGGACGAGATGCCGGGCATGAGCTTCGGCCATGCCGGCACGATCGTCGAGGGCAAGGAGGACACGGCCGCCGAGAAGATCGCGCGCCTGGCCGACGCCGGCATCACGGTCGCCGAGGAGATCTCCGAGATCCCGGACATCATGAAGTCCAAGCTGCCCGCCCACGTCCAGCACCGCCCGCCGCCGGGCGTGTCGGTACCCGAGTGGGTCAGGGGCGGCACGCGATGAGAACCGACGGGATCTTCATCGGCATCGAGGTCCAGGACGACGCGATCGCGGCCGATCCGCTGCTCGCCAGGCACCTCGCCCAGGTCTGCCCGGTCGACATCTACCGCGAGCCCGCAGGCGGCGGCCTGGAGATCGTGGCCGAGAACGTCGACGAGTGCGTGCTCTGCCGGCTGTGCCTGGACATCGCGACGCTCGACGTCGAGGACGGCTCGGTGCGCGTGCTGAAGCTCTACGACGACGGCGACGCGCTGTAGCCGCTAGTCCCGGCGCGGCCCCTGGGGCAGCCCTGCCCCCAGCCGCTGGAAGACCTCCAGCAGCTCGTTCTCGTGCGCGACGCGGCCCTGGGCGCCGTCGAGCTCGCGAAACGCCGCCTTGAGGATGTGCACGCCCTCGGGCGAGTGCGCGGCGACGTGCGCGGCGAGCTTGAGCGCCGCCGCCTCGGCCTCGTCCGCCGGCACCGTGTCGTGCACGAGGCCGATCGTCGTCGCCTCCGCAGCGCCGACGACCCGGCCGGTGAAGATCAGCTCCTTCGCGCGCGCCACGCCGACCAGCGGGGTCAGCCGCGCAGGCCCGACGGGCACGCCCAGGCGCGCGCCCGCCCACGCAAGCTTGAGGTTGTCGCCGGCGATCCGCAGGTCGCAGCCCGCGACGAGCTCCGCCCCGCCGCCGACGCAGTTGCCCACGCAGACGGCGATCGTCGGCACGGGAAAGCGCTCCAGCGCCGCCAGGAACTGGGAGAAGTACTTCATGCGCGTGATGCCGCCGACGTAGTCGAGCTCCTCGGTGATGTCGACGCCGGAGCACAGCGCCGCCGTCGACGTCGTCGAGAAGACGAGCACGCGCAGGTCCTCTTCGATCAGCAGCCGCTCGAGCGCGGCGACCATCTCTGCGAGCAGACCCGTGTCGAGCGCGTTGCGGCGATCGGGGCGGTCGAGGCGCAGGACGACGATGCCCGGTGCCGGGCTGGACTGCTGAAGCGAGGACATCTCGCCATGCAATCAGACAACCGGGCGATTTCGCTCTTCTACGCCGTCACTCCCAGGGCTTCGGCGGCACGAGCGCGGCGACTGCGTCCGCGACCGAGTGGTCCAGCGGCACGGTCCGCGCGAGGTCGACGAGCTCGAGCACGCGCAGCACGGTGGCTCCCGCGGAGGCGACGACGCGCAGCACCTGGCCGCGCTCCTCGAGCGTCAGCGCCAGCTCGTGCAGCAGGTGCACGCCGGCGCTGTCGAGGTAGTCGACAGCGCTGAGGTCCAGGACGAGCCCGCGATCGCGCGGCTGCACGGCAGCCGCGAGCGTCGCAGCCAGCTGCGCCTTGCGGCCGAGGTCGACCTCCCCGCGGATGCGGGCGACCGGCACGCCGCCGTCGCGCTCCACGTCCAGCGCGGGATCGGCCGGGGCGGGCTCGGGCTCGGGCTCGGGCAGGCGCTCGGCCCCCGCGAGGCGGAAGCGCAGATCGACGCGCGTGCCGTTCTCGGCCGTCGCGATCTTGACCCCGCTCGACAGCACGCGCATCAGCCGCAGCCCGTGTCCGCGATCGGCAGGCGCCGTCGCCGCGCGCCAGATCCCGCGATCGCCGACGCTGACCGCCAGCTCGTGTCCCCTCATGTGCGCGCGCACGTCGACCGTCGCACCGTCCCCGGCGCCCGCGTGCTCGATGGCGTTCGAGCAGGCCTCCCCGACGGCGATCAGGACGTCGTTGATCTGACCGCGCTCCGCGCCGATCCCCGCCAGCCACGCGCGCAGGTCGGCGCGCAGATCGCGCAGGTCCTCGGCGACGCCGCGGATCGCGCGCACGAAGGATCCGGGCGGCGGACCATGCGCGCGCAGCGCCAGCAGGGCGATGTCATCGGTGCGCAGGCTGTCGTCGGTGAGCGTTGCCGTGATCTGCTCGAGCGCAGCCGCCAGGTCCTCCGGCGCGGACTCGAGCGTCGCGCGCAGCTGCTCCAGGCGGCTGTCGATGCCGGCATCGCGGCGCTCGACGAGGCCGTCGGTGTAGAGCAGGAGGCTGTCGCCGGGCGCCAGGACAAGGCGCTCCTGCGGGATCGCGGTGTGCGACGGCGCTGCGCCGAGCGGCGTCGAGCGCGCGCCCTCCAAAAAGCGCGGCGGGCCGTCGGCCGGCGCGTGCAGCACCGGCAGGTGCCCGGCGCTGACGTAGCGCAGCTCGAGCGTGAAGGGGTCAAGGTCGAGGTAGGTCAGCGTCGTGCTGAGGCCGACCCGCAGGTGCCCGACGAGCCGGTGCAGCTTCGCGACGACGCGCGCTGGCTCGAGGCCCTCGACGGCGTAGGCGCGCAGCGCCGTGCGCAGCTGGCTCATCGTGGCGGCGGCCTCGATGCCGCGCCCCACGACATCGCCGATGACGAACCCGACGCGGCCGTTGGGCAGCGCGATCACGTCGTACCAGTCGCCGCTGACCTCCGCCTCCGAGCCGCTGGGCAGGTAGCGGACAGCCAGCTCGACGCCCTCGATCTCCGGCAGCTGCGTCGTGAGCATGCTGCGCTGCAGCGTGTGGGCGACGCGGCGCTCGCCGATGTCCAGGACCATGCCGATGATGAACTGCGGGCGGTCGTGGGCATCGCGGAACAGCGTGGTGCTCACCTCCACCCAGATCGCCTCGCCGTCGGGGGCGACGTAGCGCTTCTCGTAGCGGACCAGTCGCTGCTCGCCGATGAGCAGCGATCGCAGCGTGTAGCGGGTGTACGCGACGTCGTCGGGGTGCGTGATGGCCGCGGCGCCGAGCTGCATCAGCTCCTCGCGCGAACGCCGCACGGTGCGGCAGTAGGCGTCGTTGGCCTGCACGAAGTTGCCGTCGAGGTCCAGCAGCGCGACGCCGACCGGCCCCTGCTCGAAGGCGATGCGGAAGCGCTCCTCGCTCGCGCGCAGCGCGTCCTGAGCCTCGCGCTCGCGCGTCATGTCGCGGGCGATCGTCGCGTAGAACTCGACCTCGCCGGCGTCGTCGGTGCGCGCGACGATGACCTGCGACACGGGGATCTCGTGGCCGTCGCGGTGCAGCCGCGCCATGTCGCCGCGCCACACGCCCTCTTGGCGCGCGATCGGCAGGGCCTCCCGCAGCACGCGCTCGCGTGCCCAGTCCGGCGAGAACTGGCCGATCCGCAGGCCGCGGACGTCCTCGTCGCTTCCGAGGCCGACCATCTGCCGGCCGCCGGCGTTGACGTACACGAGCTTCGCGTCGGCGTCGGCGATCGAGACCCAGTCCGACGTGGCCTCGATGACCGCTCCGAACCGCCGCTCGGCGGCGAGCGTGCGCGCCCGCGCGGTGAGGTCCTCGTAGACGACCAGCAGCCGGCCCCCGATCCGCGAGGCGGAGACGTCGAAGCGTCCCGCGATCAGGGGCCCGCCGGCGAACGCGTCGCGGTAGTCCAGCTGGACGCGCAGCGGCGCGCCCTCGTCGAGGACGGCCACGAACTGCTCGAAGAGCTCGCCCGGGAACGCGGGCAGCGAGGCCAGCAGGTGACGGCCGAGGAGCTCCTGCGGCGACGCGCCGAAGGCCGCGGCCGCGGTCTGGTTGAGGTACCGGAAGTCGAAGTCGACCACGCTGCCGGCGTCGTCGCGCACAGGTCCGAGCACGACGGTCGCGTCGGGCAGCCCGTCGAGCGCGGCGAAGGCGCGCGCGGCGGCATCGGCGAGATCCTCGGGGTCCTGCTCCCTCAGGTCAGCGGGCTCCATCCCCTCGATGTTGTACCGGGCCGGGCTCGCACCCGGGCGGATCAGCCGCCGGATGGGGCGTCATCGCCGGCCAGAGCGCGCGCGAGCTGCTCCTCGAGGATCTTGTCGATGTCGGGCACGAGCATGAGCGACGGCGGCTCGGGATGGGCCGTGCGCGCGAAGAACTCGGCGGGCGTCGCCGCCGCCGGGCGGCCGAGGACCGTGACGAGCGCATCGACGACCACGGGATCGAATTGCGTGCCGGCGCACGAGCGCAGCTCCTTGACCGCCGCCTCGGGAGACTGGGCGCGGCGGTAGGGGCGCGTCGTGGTGATCGCGCTGAAGGCGTCGGCCACCGCGACGATCCGCGCCGGAAGCGGGACGTCGTCGCCGGTCTTGCCATCGGGGTAGCCACCGCCGTCCCAGCGCTCGTGGGAGGCGCGCACGATCGCGCCGACCTCGGTCATGCCGCCGCCGATCTTGTCGAGCATCCGCTGCCCGGCGATCGTGTGCTGGCGCATGACGGCCCACTCGCCCTCGTCGAGGGGGCCGGCCTTGTTGACGATCTCCTTGGGCACGGCGATCTTGCCGACGTCGTGCAGCAGGGCGCCGAACTCGACGAGCCGGCGGTCGTCCTCGTCGAGCCCGAGCTCGTCGGCGATCTCCAGCGACAGCGAGATGACGCCGTAGCTGTGCTCGCCGGTGTACTCGTCGTCGTGCGTGATGACCTCGCCGAGCAGCAGCGCGGTGCCGCGGTAGGCGGCGCTGAGCTCGATCGCCTGCTCGATGCGCGCCGCGCGCTCGCGCGCGAAGACCCGCAGCAGCCCGGCCAGCGGCAGGACGAGCAGGAAGGCCAGCGGCGCGTCCTGAGCGACGAGCGCGGCCATCAGCCCGATCGGCGTGAGCAGGACGTCGACGAGGAAGACGAGCCCGCTCACGCGCAGCTGCAGGCGCGGCGGAACGCCGATGATGGCCCATTCGCGCGCGACTCCGGTGGCGGTGTCGCCAGCGAACTGGCTCGCCAGCGCGATGACGTACAGGGGCCAGTACTCCCACGCCAACCCGTGCACGCCGCCGATGGTGAGCACGATCGCGGGGCCGACGGCGAACCAGGCGTTGCCGCCCGTGCCGGCCGCGACGAGCAGCCGCCGTCCGGGGGTGTGCTCGCGCGCGATGTCGGCCAGGCTCCCGGCGACGAGACCGGTCGCGACGATCGCGGGCGCCCAAGCGGGATCGACGACGAACAGCACCGGCAGGAAGACGAGCTGCAGCGGGTACGTGACGCCGGCGCCGACCTTGAACTCGACCCGCGAGACGAGCGCGAGGGCGAGGATCAGCGCGGCCGTCACGGCCAGCGGCGGCGACGCGGCGCCCGACAGCGCCGGCAGCGCGATCGCGACGCCGAGCAGCACGACCAGCGAGCTCACCTCGACGACGGCGTCACGGCTCGCTGCGGGCTGTTCGCGGCGGTCGTTGCCGACGACGACAAGCCGTTCAGCGGCGCGGCTGAGGTGCGGCTTCGCGCCCCCGCGCAGGCGCGAGAAGGCGGGCATGTGGTTGCTCACGTTCACCCCGGCTTTCCTATCGGCGCAGGTTAGTCGGTCCTCGACCCCATCGACAGATGTTCTACGCGGCGCGGCCGGCACTCAAGCGATGTGGCCGCCCCGCCGAGGCTGCAGGAAGCGCTGCGGCGCACCCCTCAACGAAGGAGCCCGAACGTGCTTGCCAGTCGTCGCCTCGCCCGCCGTACGAGCGCCACCGCGCTGATCGCGATCGCCTCCCTCGCCGCCGGCGCAGGAGTCGCCAACGCAGGCGTCCTGGTCGCTTCTGCCCCCTCCTGCGACGCCCAGGCGCTCTCCAAGCCCTTCACGCCGTGGCTCGACGTCGCCGACTACACGGCGCTCCCCGGCGGCAACTTCGAGGGTGACGGCGCAGGCTGGTCGACGACCGGCACGGCCGGCGTCGCCGCCGGCAACGAGTCCTTCCACGTCGGCGGGGCCGCCGACGACCAGTCTCTCGCGCTGTCGGCCGGCGGCTCGGCGACGAGCCCGACGATCTGCGCCGGCCTGGAGCATCCGACGCTGCGCTTCTTCGCCAAGCGCCGCTCCACGAGCCTGCTGGGCTCGCTGTCGACCCTGCGCGTGGACGCGCTCGTCGAGACCAGCCTCGGCGGCGTGCTGACCGTGCCGATCGGCGTCGTCGCCAGCGGCGGCAGCTGGCAGCCCACGCTGCCGATGGCCGTCGTCGCCAACCTCCTGCCGCTGCTGCCCGGCGAGCACACGCCGATCGCGTTCCGCTTCACCGCCCAGGGCGGCGACTGGTCAGTCGACGACGTGTTCGTCGACCCCTACGGCCGCAAGCCCTGATCGCAGCCGGAGAGCGTCAGCCGCGCGCCCGACGCGTGCGCTGGCGCTCCTCCTGCTTCTCGACGACGTGGACGATCAGCTTGATGATCTCCTGAACGCCCGTCGCCTTCGCCTTGCCGTACATGAAGGCTTCGCGCCAGTCGGCGAGCTCGGCCTCCTGGGCCATGATGTTGAAGAAGGCGCGCGGCATCTCCACGCGCACGCGGGCGTCCTCGCCGATGCCCTTGGTGATCTTCGGCCCCGGCAACTCGACGCGGTACATCTGCACGTCGCCGCGCCCGCGCAGCTCGACGGCGAAGATGAGCTTCAGCGGAGCGAGCGCGGGCACCTCCTTCAAGAAGCGGGAGATGGCCGTCCCGATGAGCGTCTTGGCGTCGTCCGTGGACATGCTCAGACCCTAGAGGACGCCGCCCGCGGTGCAGCCGCAGCGGTCAGATCTTGTGGCGCTGCAGCAGCTTGCGCCCGATGACCATCTTCTGGATCTCCGACGTTCCCTCGCCGATGAGCAGCAGCGGCGCGTCGCGGTAGAGGCGCTCGATCTCGTACTCCTTGGAGTAGCCGTAGCCGCCGTGGATGCGAAAGCACTCCTCGACGCAGAAGCGCCCGGCCTCGGAGGCGAAGAGCTTCGCCATCCCCGCCTCGAGCTCGGAGCTCTCCCCCGCGTCCTTCAGCCGCGCGGCCTTGCGCGTGAGCAGGCGGGCGGCCTCGATCTGGGTCGCCATGTCGGCGAGCTTGAACTGGATCACCTGGTGCTGTGCGATCGGCTTGCCGAACGCCTTGCGCTGCTGCGAGTAGCGCAGCGCGAGCTCCAGAGCGCGCTGGGCGATGCCGACGCCGCGGGCGGCGACGTTCGCGCGGCCGACCTCGAGCGCGTCCATCATCTGCTGGAAGCCGCGGTTCAGGCCCGC
>JAXDFS010000212.1:0-8098 GCA_034665465.1 Solirubrobacteraceae bacterium | reverse complement strand
GAGGTTGCCGCGGCTCGCAAGGGTGTCGGGGTGCTCGGCGCCGCGGATGCGCTCGAGATCGGCGGCTAGCGGCTCGAAGATCGCGATCGCGTCCTTCGCGCGTCCCGCGGCCTGGAACGCGTTGGCGAGGTTGCCGCGGCTGGCGAGCGTGTCGGGATGCTCGGCGCCGACGATGCGCTCCAGATCTGCGAGCAGCGGCTCGAAGATCGCGATCGCGTCCTGCGTGCGCCCGGCCGCGTGCAGGGCGCTGGCGAGATTGCCGCGGCTGCCGAGCGTGTCGGGCTGCTCGGCACCGAAGATCCGCTCGAGGTCGGCCGCCAGCGGTTCGAGGATCGCGATCGCGTCCTCGCTGCGACCTGTGACCTGGTAGGCGCCGGCGAGGTTGCCGCGGCTGGCCAGCGTGTCGGGATGCTCGGGGCCGAGGATCCGCTCGAGGTCGGCCGCCAGCGGCTCGAGGATCGCGATCGCGTCCTCGCTGCGGCCGGCGTCCTGGTAGGCGCGAGCGAGGTTGCCGCGGGTGTTGAGCGTGTTGGGGTGCTCGGCGCCGAGGATGCGCTCGCGGTCGGCGAGCAGCGGCTCGTAGAGGGCGATCGGGTCCTGCGTGCGCCCGGCGTCCTGGTAGGCGTTGGCGAGGTTGTTGCGGGTGCGCAGCGTGCTGGGATGCTCGGGGCCCAGCGTGCGCTCGTGATCGGCGAGCAGCGGCTCGTAGATCGCGATCGCATCGCGCGCGCGCCCGGCGGCCTGATAGGCGTTGGCGAGATTGCCGCGGCTGCTCAGGGTGTTCGGATGCTCGGGGCCGAGGATCCGCTCGAGGTCGCCGAGCAGCGGCTCGAGGATCGCGATCGCGTCCTGAGCCCGGCCGCCGGCCAGGTACGCGTTGGCAAGGCTGCCGCGGCCGGCGAGCGTCTCGGGGTGCTGGGCGCCGAGGATCCGGTCGCGGTCGGCGAGCAGCGGCTCGAGGATCGCGATCGCGTCCTGCGTGCGCCCGGCGGCCTGCTGTGCGCCGGCGAGGTTCCCGCGCGTGCGCAGGGTGTTGCGGTGCTCGGTGCCGAGGACGCGCTCGAGGTCGCCCAGCAGCGGCTCGAAGATCGCGATCGCATCCTGCGCGCGACCCGCGGCCAGGTAGGCGTTGGCGAGGTTGTAACGGCTCGCCAACGTGCGCGGATGCTCGGCGCCGTGGGTGCGCTGGTGGTCGGCGAGCAGCGGCTCGAGGATCGCGATCGCGTCCTGCGGGCTGCCCGGGGCCGGGCGCGACTCGGCCTGTGCATCAGCGTCCTGGTTGGTCATGTTCGAGCTCCCGCCCTCGAAGTTCAGTCGACGACGATCACGCCGGCCGCCTCGCCCCGAACCCTACGCGAGCAACCACGGCGGCCGATGGCGCCGCCGCGCCAGGACTGCCGGCGTCGTGACCGCACGCGGGCGGCGCGTCGCGCTCCCTAACGCGATCCCAACAACCGCCTCGTGGGCGCCAACGGAGCGGTTTCTACCTTCGGCGGGTCAACCGAACGGAACCCTCCATGAGCGCCAACCGCACCTCCCCGACGCACCCACGAAGCGGGCCTCCCTCGCAACTCGGCGGGCTGACCATCGTGCTGCCCTGCCTCGACGAGGCATCCAATCTGCGCGATGCCGTCCGCTACGCGAACGATGCGGGCGAGCGCAACGCCGCGCAGCACGAGATCGTGATCGTCGACGACGGCAGCAGCGACGAGACGGTCGCGATCGCCTGCGAGCTCGTCATGCGCGACCCGCGCGTGCGGCTCGTGGTCCATCCCGGCAACCGCGGCTACGGCGAGGCACTCCGCTCCGGGATCGCGGACGCGCGCCAGCCGTGGGTGCTGCTCATCGACGCCGACCTGCAGTTCGTCTTCGGCGACCTCGGCGACTTCATCCCGCTGACGCCGGCGGCCGACCTCATCGTCGGCTGGCGGATCGTGCCGCAGGGGCCCGTCGGGCAGCGCGCCGGCGGGGCACTGTGGAACCGCTTCGTCCGCGCCGCGTTGCAGCTGCCCGTCCGCGACGTCGACTGCGCCTTCCGCCTCGTCCGCCGCGACCTGCTCGATCGCCTGGATCTGCGGGCCGGCGGCGCGCTCGTCGGAGCCGAGCTGCTGGTCAAGAGCCGCGCCGCGGGCGCGCGCGTCGCCGAGGTGCCGGTTCACCACCGGCCGCGAGTGGCGGGCCTGCAGGCCGGCGCCGGGCGACGGCTGGCCGCGCGGACGCTGCGCGAGCTCGCCGAGTTGCGCCGCACGCTGCGCGACGGCGGCCGCCTGCCTGTCGGGGCCTGACGTCGCATGAAGCTCGCCGCAGGCGTGGCCGCGGCCGCGATCGCGATCGCCGTCGCCGGCTGGGCGGCCGGAAGCGGCATGGTCGTGGCCGGTGTGATCGCCGCGCCGCCCGGGCTTGCCGCTGCCGCGCTGCGCGTCAGCGAGAACGTGCCGGCCCACGAGGGCGAGCCGGTGGCGGCGACCACCTCCCCGGCGCCGCCGGCGGCCGGCCTGGCCGCGCTGCAGCGCCGCGCGCGGGCGATCATCGGACGCGAGATCCGCTCGGGGGTCCTGCGCCCCCTGGTCGGCCCGGCAGCGCCGCGCTTCGTGCAGATCGGCGAGCTGCGGTCAGGCGGGACCGTGATCGGCGCAACCGCGCTGCTGGCGCTGCCGGCGCCGCGGCGCGGCATCCGCGCCACCGTGCCGGGCTACGTCCCGGCCGCAGGCGGCTATCGCTCGCGGCCGGTCCGCTTCACCGCCACGCGGCTCGACGATCTGCTCGTCGACGTCGACCTGCGGCGCAGCACGGTGATCGCCGTGCAGCCGGGACCGCAGTCGCAGACGTCGCAGTGGTCCGCCGGTCGCGGCTCGACCGGGCCCGCGGGCGCGCTCGTGGATGCGTCGCGCCGGACGCCGGCGCTCGTGCGCCTCTCCGAGCGCGGGCCGGCGTTCCTCGCCTACGACGGGGCGCCGGGCCTTGGCCGCGCGGGCCGCGACTGGCCCGTGTCGCTGATCTTCGCCGGGCACGCGAGTGTCGGGAAGGTCAAGCGCGCGCTCGCCACCGTCGGCTACACGCGCCGCGGCCACACGGGCTACCTCGCCTACGGCACCGCTTCAGGGAGGGTCCGCTTCGACGCCGACCGCGGCCTGAAGACCGCCTGCGCGTCCGACGGGACGGACGTCCACCTGCGCCTGTACGCCCCCCCGGCCGCCGACCGCTTCGCCGATCCTGAGTACGGCAGCTTCGTCGTCGCCACCGCGCACCTCGACCGCGCCGACGGCTGCTCCACCGCGCCGACGCTGTTTGGCTTCTCGGAGGAGGCCGAGCGGCGGATCGCCGCGACCGTCGCCGCGCGGCTGGGCTGGCGCGTGCAGCGCAACCGGATCGCGCTCGGCAACGGCGAGCCCTACCGCCGCGACACGGCCGACAGCTCGCACGTCTGGTGGAGCGACGGCCGTGCGACGCTCATCGAGGTTCCGTGAGCGGCCGGCGGACGGGGGCGGCCGTGGCCTTGGCGGCCACGGCGTGGATCGGCGGCTTGCCGTGATGTCTGGACTGGGCGAAGGCCGCCGGGACGGCGCCCCCGCCGGCGGCCAGCGCGGCCGCGGCGACCGCGGTCGGCAGCAGCCGCCGGTAGCGCCGGTTGGGCCGGTCCTGGCGGCGAGGTGTGGTGTTGCGTTGCCTGCTCATAGACGCAGTGTCGGGCCCCAGGCTCACGGCAGCCTGAGACCTCTGCGAGCGCACGCCGAGAGAACGCCGCCCACCCAACGCGCCCGCAACACAGGCGCAACGACGCCGCACGCGGCCGGATCGAGGATCGCCTCATGAGCATGCCCGCCGGCATCGCGGCAGCGAGTGCGGCAGCGCTGCTGCTGAACACGAGCTACCTCGTGCAGCACGCCGGGCTGGCGACCGCCCCCGTCATCCGCGCATCGCAGCCGCTGGTCACCGCGCGGGCGCTGCTGGCTTCGCGCACGTGGCTGAGGGGCGCGCTGCTCGGCTACTGCGGCCTGGCGCTGAACACCCTCGCGCTCGGGCTGGCGCCGCTGTCGCTCGTGCAGAGCATCGTCGCGGCGGGGCTCGTCGTGGTGGCGCTCGGCGCGGCGCGGGCGCGGCGCCGGCGTCCGGGCACGCGTGAGCTGGTGGCGATCGGGCTGATCGTGGTCGCGCTGGCGGCGCTCGGCGTCGGCGCCGGGGCACGACCGGCGGGCGCGCCGCCCGTCGCGGGGCTGCTGGCGTTCGAGGCGCTCGCGGCGCTGGGAGCCTGGGCGATCGCCGGGCGCGGCGCCGGCGACAGCGGGCGCGCGCGGCGACTCGGGCTCGCGGCCGGCGTGCTCTATGGCGCCACGAACGTCGCGCTCGCGGCGCTGCTGGCATCCGGCGGCGCGGCGCCGCTGGCCGAGGTCGCGGTCGTCGCGGGCGCCGCCGTCACCGCCGGTGGGTTCTTCGCCTTTCAGCGTGGCCTGCAGTGCGGCCCGCCGACCGGCGTCGTCACCCTCATGAGCGCCGGGACGAACGTCGTCGCGATCCTCGGCGGGCTGCTGGTCATGCGCGAGTCCCTGGGCGCCACGCCGGCGCTCATGGCGCTGCACGCCGGGGCATTCGGCCTCGTCGTGGCCGGCGCCCTGCTCGCGGCCAGCGAGCTCGGCGGCCGGCCGGCACTCGCCTAGTGGACCGGCGGCTGTGGTGCCGCCGCGACGCGCAGCTCGAAGCGCGCCCCGTTGGCGGCGTCGATGCTCACGACGTCGCCGTCCATGCGGCGGGCGAGCTCGCGCGCGATCGCAAGACCAAGCCCGAACCCGCCCTCGCCACCGGTCTGCGTGCCGCGGCGGAAGCGCTCGAAGATCTGCTCGCGCTCGGCGTCCGGGACGCCCGGCCCGCGGTCGGACACCGCGATCGTGCACGCCTGTCCGGCGGACGCGAGCTCGACGACGATCGCCGTCTGAGCGGGCGCGAAGCGCAGCGCGTTGTCGAGCAGGACGCGCACGATCTGGGCGACGCCGTCGGGGTCGGCCACCGCCCACACCGGATCGCTCGCCCGCAGCTCGATCCGCCGCTCCGTCTCGGCGGCCTGCACCGCGAACTCGGCGATCACCGCGCGGCTGGTCTCGCGCAGCTCGATGAGCTCGCGCCGCGGCGGCACGCCGGCGTCGAGGCGGCTGAGGTCGAGCAGCTGCGCGGCGAGCGCGCCGACCCGCGCCGTGATCGCACTGGCGTGGGCGACCTGCGCCACCACAGATTCTGCGTCTGCGTCACCGGCGGCGATCTCCTCGCTGAGCAGGTCGAGCGTCAGGCGCAGCGAGGTCAGCGGCGTGCGCAGCTCGTGCGACGCCGTCGCGACGAACGTCCGGCGGGCCTCCTCCTGCTCGCGCAGGCGCTCCTGCATGACCGCGAACGCCCGGCTGAGATCGGCGATCTCGTCGCTGCCGCTGCTCGGCGTGAGGTCGACCACGGGCCCCAGCCGCGCCACGAGCAGCGCCGTGTCGCGCAGCCGCCGCAGCCGGCGGACGAGCTCCCCCGCCAGGCCGATGCCGGTCAGCAACGCGACCGCGAGGCCGACCAGCGCCGCGGTCACCATCGCCCGGCGCACCTCGGCGCCGGCGGTCTGGACGGTGTCCAGGCGCCTGCTCAGCGCGATCCCGAGCCTGCGGTCGCCGACGGTCAGGCGCCGCGCGACGTGAGCCTCGGCGACGCTTCCGGTGCCCGAGACCGAGCTGCGCGTGCGGCCGGCCCGCGCTGCGAGGCGAGCGGCCGCGAGCAGGTCGGGATCGGGATCGGCGGGCGCCAGGAGGCGACCGCGCTCGTCGACCAGCACCGCCTCCCCGTCGGCTCGGCGCGCGATCAGCCGAACCGCCGCCCGGATGCCCGCCGAACCCGCGGTGAGGTCGCCCTCTGGAAGCTCGGAGACCGTCACCTGCGAGGTGAGGGCCGCCTCGCGGAGCGACTCGAGCTCGCTGTCGCGCAGGCGTTGCTCCAGCGGCGACAGCAGCGCCGCGGCCGCGACCGCGAGCGTCAGCGCGCTCGTCGCCACCAGGGCGAGGACCAGGCGCGGACGGAGCCCGAAGGACATCCGGCGCAGCATGCTCAGGCGGCGTGGATCCGGTAGCCGGCCCCGCGCACGGTGAGCAGCACGATCGGCTCCTCGGGACGCTCCTCGATCTTCTCGCGCAGGTGACGCATGTGGACGTCGATGCCGCGCGGGTCGCGGTAGGCGCTGTCGCCCCAGATCGCCCGCAGCAGCTCCTCCCGGCTGAAGAGCCGCTCGGGCTGCGCCATCAGCGCGCAGAGCAGCTCGGACTCCGAGAACGTCAGCTGCACGAGCTCGCCGCGGACGCGCAGCTCACGGCGGGTGCGGTCGAGCACGACCGGCCCCACCTGCAGGACCTCGTCGCCGAGCGCGCGGGGGCCCGCGCGGCGCAGGACCGCGCGGATGCGGCTGCGCAGCTCCGTCGGGCCGAACGGCTTGGTGACGTAGTCGTCGGCACCCACCTCGAGCCCGAGCACCGCGTCGGCCTCGCTGTCGCGCGCGGTGAGCATGATGATCGGCACGACGTTGCGCCGGGCGCGCAGCTCGCGGCACACGTCGATGCCGTCCTGCCCCGGGCCGAGCGCCACATCGAGCAGCACGCAGTCGAACTGCTCGGTGCTCGCCCGGTCGATCGCCGAGCGCGCGTCGGCCACCGCCATGACGCGGTGGCCGTCGCGCGTGAACAGGCGGACGAGCAGCTCGCGCAGCTCCGACTCGTCGTCGACGACCAGGATGTTGAGCGCGGTCTGCGGGCTCATGGCTGAGGCCAGCGTAGTCGCCGGGGACGAAGGCATCTCGCTCGCGGCCTCAGACCAGGGCCATGCGCGTCGTCAGGCGGCGCAGCTCGCCATGCAGCCGCGTGAGCTCGCGGAACGCCCGCAGGACGACGCGGGGGCTCGCGCCACTCTGCTCCCCGGCGACGCGCGGGCGGTGGTGGACGCCGACCTCGCGCACCCTCGCGCCGGCCGCCACCGCGCGGACGACGAGCTCGGTGCTGATCATCGCGCCGCGGCTCGTGAGCGCGATCTGGTCGAGCAGGTCGCGGCGGATGAGCTTGAACGCGCAGTCGACGTCGCGGACCGGCAGGCTGAAGCGGCGGTGCATGAGCCAGTTCCACGCCGCTGCGTTGAGGCGACGGTGCGCCGGATCCTGCCGCGCGATGCGCCAGCCGGCGATCAGGTCGGCCTCGCGCGCCAGCGGGACGAAGGCCGCCAGCTCGCCCAGGTCGAACTGCAGGTCGCCGTCGGTCAGCAGGACCCACGGCATCTGCGCCGCGCGCAGCCCGGTGCGCACCGCGCCCCCGTAGCCGCGGTTGCTGGGATGCACGAGGACGCGCACCCTGCGGTCGGCTTCGGCCAGCCGCGCGGCGATCTGCGCCGTCTCGTCGGTGCTGCCGTCGTCGACGACGATGACCTCGAAGTCGACCGCGTGCTCCTGGGCCGCGGCGATCGCGGCGCGCACGGCGCCGGCGACGTTGGCCGCCTCGTCGAAGCACGGCAGCACGATGCTGACGCCGGCCAGCAGGTCGCGTTCGCGGGCCGGCGGCTCGGGGGCCTGCAGGCCGCGGAGATCCAGCTCCGCGGCGGGATATGTGGTGGTGGTTTCGCTCATGACCGCAATGTCGCGTGACGGGGGTCGGCAGCGGTTGCGACGACATTGCGGTCGTGTTAGGAGCTGCTCAGGCGTGCAGCTCGAACAGCGTGCCGCGCGGCCCGACGCCGGTGGCACGGCTGACGTCGCGGGCGTGTGCGTGCGCCCAGCGCACGACGGGTGCGCAGCCGCTCGTGGTGCAGTCGCCCGGGCCCATGAGGATGTAGCGCACCTGGCCGGAGGAGACGAGCCGCGCGAGGCGTGGCGCGCTGAGCAGCGGCCGGCCTCGATAGCTCGTGAGCATGAGCACCGGCCGGCCGTCGCGCACGATGAGCGCGCTGGAGCGAAACACGGTCGAGCTCGCGACCTCGTAGGGCGTGGCGCCCTGGTGGGCGATGAGGAACGTGCTCAGCGCGCGCGGAGCCTGCAGCGCGAGCCCGGCGTTGGAGCGGTGCTGGCGCGCGATCGACACCGACGAGGCGAACGGCACGCTGA
>JAXDFS010000211.1:0-3769 GCA_034665465.1 Solirubrobacteraceae bacterium | reverse complement strand
GACGGTGCCAAGCCGGCCGCCCCGGCTACCGAGCCCGGCGGGCCGGCCGCCGGACGCGTCGCGGCGCCGGCGCGCGAGCTCCCCTAGATGCAGGCTGTGCCGCCGCGGCGCGGTCGGCCGCCGGTGACGCTCGGGCGCGTCACGGGCCGCCGTGCCGTCGCAGCTCGCGCTCGAGCGCCGCGACCCGCGCCGACAGGTCGTCGACATCGGCATCCAGATCCGGCTTGACGCCCGGCCCGTAGCGCGACTCGCCGTCGCCTGCCGCGAGCCCGAAGTAGATCAGCGCCCGGCGCTGCCAGCTGCGCTCGCGCCCGCGCGGCGGCTGGTCGCCGAAGGGGTTCTCGGTCATCCCAGTCACTCGCCGCTCGCGCAGAAGGCCAGCACCCTGCACGGGCTGCCCGTGCCTCCGACGAGCTTCAGCGGGGCGACGACCAGCAGGGCCCCGCTCACCGGCAGCGCGTCGAGGTTGGCGAGCTGCGTGAGCCCGTAGCGGCCCGCGCCGAGCAGGAAGTTGTGGACCGGGAAGCCGGGATCGAAGCCGCCGGCCGCGCCCGCGTCGATGCCGACGGTCTCGACGCCGAAGCCGACGACGCCAGGATGCTCGGCCAGCCAGCGGGCAGCCCCGACGTCGGGGCCCGGCGTCACCGGCCCCTGCGGGCCGGCGTGCAGAAACGCGGCCTCGTCATTTGCCCGCGCGCCCCAGCCGGTGCGAAAGAGCACCCACGAGCCGGCCGCGATCGGGCCGTGCTCGGCCTCGTGGGCGTCGAGGTCGGCGGCCGTGAGCAGGTAGCCGGGGTCCTCGGCGACCTCCGCCGTCCGGTCGACCACGACGGCCGGCCCGGCGAGCCTGGCGGCCGGGATGGACGCGACGTCTTCGCCGTCGGCGCCCGTGATCCAGTGGATCGGCGCGTCGAGGTGGGTTCCCGTGTGCTCGCCGAGCTCGAGCACGTCCCACGCCCATGCGGGGCCGGCCTCGTCGAAGTGGCTGAGCTGCCGGCGCGAGAGATGCGGCGTGTTCGCGAACGGCTCGGGCAGCACCAGCACCGGGGTCGTCTCGCTGAGCGGCTGGGTGAGGTCGACGACCCGGACGGACCCGTCGGCGAGGGCGCCGAGGAGATCGCTGACGCTGGTGGTGGGCATGGTCTCGTGCTCCTCCTCGTGGTGATGGATGCGACCGGCTCAGCCGGTCTTGAACGCCTCGTGCAGCCAGGTTGCGCAGACGCCGGGGTTGACCTTTGCGTCGACGACGAGCGGACCGCTGCCCGCTCGTACCCAGTCGGCGACCGGCGCGAGGTCGTCGACGGATCGCACGACCACCCCAGCCGTTCCGCAGGCGCGGCCGACCGCGGCGAGGTCGACCTCGGGGAACTGGGCGAGCCCGACCTCCTCGCCGAGCGTGCGGAAGTGGTGCACCTCGGCTCCGTAGGCGCTGTCGTCGTAGACGACCACGAGCAGCCGCAGGCCCAGGCGCGCCGCCGTCTCGAGCTCCTGCAGGGCGAGGAACGCCCCGCCGTCTCCCAGTGCCGCGACCGTGATGCGATCGGGCGTGGCGACCGCCGCCCCGATGGCGTTGCCCAGGCCCAGGCCGACCGCCTGAAAGGCATTGACGAACAGCCACGAGCGGGCGTCGGGCACGTCGAGGAAGAACGACGGGTAGCCGAGGAAGTGGCCGGAGTCGACGGCCACGCAGACGTCCTGCGCCAGCAGGTCGCCCAGCGCGATGCTGAACGTGCGCGGGTCGATGTACTCGCCGGTCCCCGCGTCCTCGTAGGGCTCGTCGCGCCAGCGCCCGGCGGCGATCCGGGCCGCGATCTCCGGGGTCCGCCAGCGCGGCCCGCCGGCGCCGGGGCCGGGGCCGGCCCGGTCGAGCTCGGCGAGCAGCGCCTCGGCGGTCAGGCGGGCGTCGCCGAGGATGCCGAGGTCCGCCGGGCGGTGCGCGCCGATCGCATCGGCCTCGAGGTCGACCTGGATCACCCTGGCGCGTGCGCCGACGAGCGCTCCGTGGCGGGTCGTCCAGTGGTTGAGCGTGGCGCCGAAGGCGACGACGACGTCGGCCTGCACGAGCAGCTCGGCGGCGAGGGCGCTCGCGAAGCCGCCGGAGATGCCCAGCGCGTAGGGCAGCCCGGCGAAGAGCCCGTTGGCCACGGCCGACGTCGCCAGCAGCGCGCCGGCGCGCGCGCCGAGCGCCTCGAGCTGTGACCCCGCATCCGCCAGCACCGCGCCGCGCCCGCCGATGATCAGCGGACGCTCGGCGCCCGCGAGCATCGCGGCGGCCTGCGCGACGGCGTCCGGGCGCGGCGCGGGTGGGGCCGGGACCGCCTGCGCGGGCGCGGGGCGGCGGGCGTCCGCCGGCACCGGCAGCGTCTGCACGTCGATCGGGAGCATCAGGACGACAGGCCGGCGCTGCACCTGCGCACGGCGTAGGGCGCGCGCGCCATCAGCCGCCGCGGTGGCGGGCCCGTGGACGCGATCGGCGATCGCCCCGACCGCCTCGACGAGCCCGTGCTGGTCGATGCGGAAGTTCGAGCGCAGGGCCGCGGCGGGCGTTTCCCCCGAGAGCACGAGCAGCGGCGTGCGGCTCTTGGCCGCCTCGGCGAGCGCGGTGAGCGTGTTCGTCAGCCCCGGCCCCTGGTGCACGCTGACCACGCCGACGCGGCCGGTCGCCCGCGCCCAGCCGTCGGCCATCGCCGTCGCCCCGCCCTCGTGACGCGCCGCGTGAAATCTCGCGCCGCCGGCCACGAGCGCATTCGTCACGACCGCGTTGCCGCTGCCCATGAGCCCGAAGACCGTGTCGACGCCGAGCTCCGCGAGCGTCGCGCCGACGACCTGGCTGACCGAGGGCTCGTCGCTGGCGCCGTGCACGAAGGGTGAGCGAGGGGACTCGAACCCCCGACCGCCTGGACCACAACCAGGAGCTCTACCAGCTGAGCTACGCCCACCGCGCGGCCCCTGAATCTAGCAGCGCCGGCACGGCTTGCGATCATCCGGGCATGAGCTTCGAACTCGGAGATCCGGTCCCGGCCTTCACGCTGGACGACACCGAGGGCACCGCACACAGCGTGCCCGCCGACAGCCCGCCGCCGGCGACCGTGCTCCTCGTGACGTGCAACCACTGCCCGTACGTCATCGCGTGGAACCCGCGGCTGCGCGCCGTCGCCGTGGACTACGCCCCGCGCGACGTGCGCGTCCTGGCGATCAACGCCAACGACGCGTCGCGCTACCCGGCGGACTCGCCGGCCGCGATGAAGCGCTTCGTCGACGACCAGGGCTGGCCGATCCCCTACCTCTACGACGAGTCCCAGGAGGTCGCGCGGGCGCTCGGCGCCGAGGTCACCCCGCACGTCTTCGTGCTCGACGGCGAGCAGCGCCTGCGCTACCGCGGGGCGCCGGACGCAGACCACCAGGACGCATCCCTGGACGCGCGCTGGCTGCGCGACGCGCTCGACGCCGCGCTGGCGGGCTCCGATCCCGCCGAGGCCGAGACGCGCCCGCGCGGCTGCTCGGTGAAGTGGAGGGCCTGAGCGCGCCGCGGACGATCGCGCCGCCCCGCATCCGCACTGGCCAGTGGGCGGATCAGACCCGCTGCGGTTTCGCCACGTGGCCCAAGGTGCGGCACCGCACCCGCGGTTAGCGTTGGCGCGATGCGCCTCTCCCCCGCCGACAGGGACAAGCTGCTGCTCGGCACCGCCGGGTTTGTCGCCCGGGACCGCCGCGCGCGCGGCGTGTAGCTGAACCACCCCGTGACGGTCGCGCTGCTGTCGTGCTGGGT
>JAXDFS010000210.1:0-11398 GCA_034665465.1 Solirubrobacteraceae bacterium | reverse complement strand
AAGCATCCGATCCACGTGCGCCGCGGGGAGCGCATCCGCGTCTACCTGCTCGACGCCGGCCCGTCGCTGCCGATGCTCTTCCACGTCCTCGGGACCGTGTTCAGCAAGACCGACATCGAGGGCCAGGTCGGTCACAGCGCGCAGACCGTGGACCTCGGGCCGTCACAGGGCGGCTACGTCGAGTTCACGCTCAAGCACAAGGGCGCCTACCCCTTCGTGACGCACTCCTTCGCCGACATGATGCGCGGGGCGATGGGTGCCTTCGTCACCCAGGGCGTACCGGACTCAGCCGCCGCGGCGTTCTGAAACGGACGGGGCCCGCCGCGCATGCGACGGGCCCCGGTCACGTTGCGGGGTTGGCCGGCCCGCGAACGGACCGGCGCTCCCGCCCTTGCTCGTCACCAGATGGTCCCGGCCGCAGGGGCAGCCACGGCCGGGCACGAAGGCGGCGAGTTTCGGATTGCGGAGGCACTGTGCCTCCGCTGAGACCCTCGAGTCACAACAAGCATGGTGATCTGCGAGGAACAGGCGCACATCGGGAGAGATCGCGCACTGCCCTGCGCGACGCAGCACGCCAGATACGACATTTGTCACGTTCTCGCTCAGACCAGGACGTCAACGCGCCAACGTGAAGTCGAACGCGCGGTCGACCTGCGGGCGGCGGTCGATCAGGCCGATGCGCAGCTCGAAGTCCGCCCAGCGCCCGATGACCCCGCGATCCATCCGCATTCCCGGCGCGAACAGCGGCGCGACCGCGTCCAGCTGCGCGCCGATCAGGCCCAGATCGCCGGTCTGTGCGGCGGCCGCGATCTGGCGCACCGCGGCGGCCGGGTGGGCGCGCACCTCGCCGATTCCTGCGGCGATCGCGCGCACGGCCGCAAGCACCCGGTCGCGGTGGCGTCGCAGCGTCGCCCGCGCGGTCATCAGCACGACCTCGGGATACGCGGGGGCGCCGTAGTCCTCGATGCGGAACTCCCGGACGGCGCGGCCGCGGCGGCGCAGCGCGACGCCCTCGGCGTTCCAGAACGCGGGCACGGCCGCCACGCGCCCGGTCAGCAGCGTGCTCACGGCCTCGAAGCCGATCGTCACCTGGCGGACCCGGCGGATGTCGCCGCCGTCATGGCGCATGATCGCCCGGACGAAGGCCGGGTCCGACGGCAGGCCCGAGACGCCGACCGTCCTGCCCTCGAGATCGCGCGGGCGCCTGATCTGCGGCTGGGCGATGAGGGCCGCCAGCGGCTTGTCGACGAGCTCGCCGACGGCGACGATGTCGATCCCGCGCCGGCGCGCGAGCGCGAGGTCGCCGATGTCCAGGACGCCCAGCGCGACGCGCCCGCTCGCGACGAGCTTCAGCGCGTCCGGTCCCTGACCGGGCTGGCGGATGCGCAGCGCGATGCCGTTGGCCCGGTCCAAGCCCCGCCGCACAGCTGCGTAGATCGGGGCATGGACGGCGTTGGGGGTGAAGTCCAGCGCGAGGTCGACGACGGGGAGCGGCCGGCCGGCGGCGTGGTCGTCAGCGCATCCGCCGGCGACCGCGGCCGCAAGCGTCAGAGCCAGCGCGGCCGTGAGGAGGCGGGCCATGGTCGCCGCCATTCATACCGGTTCGCCGGTGGCGGGCTCGGTGTGCACGACGACGTCGGCGAGCTCGGGCCGGCGCTCGCGCACCTCGTGCTCGACGAGGCCCGCGCGCCGGTGGGCGACCTGCAGCGGCTGCTCGCCAGGCAGGCTCACCGTGACGAACGCCACGCGCCCGTTCTCGGAGTCGCGAAAGCGCACGTCCAGCGGGTCGGCCCCCGTGTGCCGGCGAACGACGCTCTCGATGACCGCGCGCTCCTGGGTCACCTCGTCGCTGGAGGGCTTGCTGGCCCAGTCGGTCGCGGCGAGCGGCTCGATGTGGGTGTAGACGCGCAGCAGCTCCGGGACGGACACCTGGATCGCGCCCTCGACGCGCTCGGCCACGTCGTGCGCCGCGTCGAGGGTCTGATCGCCAGGCACCTTGGCGTGCAGCGACAGCTCGTAGCCGTCGCCGACGTGCATGACGCGGACGTTGTGGACCTCGCGCACCTCGGCCACCGACAGGGCAGCGGCGGTGGCGCGCTCGCGCAGGTCGCCGGTGGCGTCGAGCGGCTCGACGTGGACGAGCACGTCGGAGTTGGGCAGCGCCTCGCGAACGGTGTCCTCGATGTGGTCGGCGGTCGCGTGGGCCTGGCCGAGGCCCGAGTCCGGGGGCACGCCGACGACGACGTCGACGAAGTGGCGCCCCGCCGCGTGGCGGGCGCGCACGCGCTGGATCTGCACCGAGTCGTCGAGCCCCGCCAGCGCCCTGTCGATGGCGTCCTGCGAATCGGCCGGCGCCTGGTCCATCAGCACCCCGACGGACTCCGCGGCCATCCGCGCGGCGGCGGCGATCACCAGCACGGCGACGATGAGCGCCGCGATCGAATCCGCGCTGTGGTAGCCGAACTGGACGAACACGAGCCCGACGAGCACGGCGAAGGAGCCCGCCAGGTCGGAGGCGAAGTGCAGTGCGTTGGCCGCCAGGGCGGCAGAGTGGTGCCTGCGCGAGGCGCGCATGCTGATCAGCGCGCGCGAGGCGTCGATCACGATGACGACGCCGAGCACGAGCAGCGCCCACCAGTGGGCCTCGACCTGGGAGGCGTTGCTGGCCAGCAGCCGGTGCAGCGCCTCGTAGCCGATGAACGCCGACACGAGCGCGAGGAAGGCGCTCTCGCCGAGCGCCGCGAGGTGCTCGGCCTTGCCGTGCCCGTACTGGTGCTCGAGGTCGGGCGGGCGGATGGCGACGCGCAGCGCGTAGAGCGTCAGCAGGGCCGCGACGAGGTCGGTGCCCGAGTGGGCGGCCTCGGCCAGCAGTCCCAGGGAGCCGGTCAGCAGGCCCGCGACGAGCTTCAGCGCGATCAGCGAGCAGGCCGCGACGACGCTGAACGTCGCCGTGCGCACGCGCGCTCTCGCGGAGGCGATCTCCTCGGCGGACGGCTCGCCGATCGCGGCAGCGCTCATCCCAGAAAGGTAGGGCGCGCGGCAGTCCTACGGTCGAAGCCCTGCCGGCTGGGGCTTCAGCGCGGGCGCAGCGTGATGGCGCTGCGCAGGCCGGAGCTGCCGGCGAGCGACGTCTCGACGGTGGCGCGCAGCGCGCGCCCCGCGCCGAGCATCCGGCGCCCGGCCGTGGTCGGGCGGGCGATGACGTCGAACGCGCCGGTCCCGTCGACCTTCGTGCTGCCCTTGGCGACGACGGTCGCGCCGACGCGGATGCTGACCCGACAGCGCCCGGGGCGGGCGGCATCGCAGGTGGTCGACAGGCCGTGCGCGAGCAGGCCGGCGGACCTCGCGCGGGAGGGCGCGGCGGCCTCCAGGACGGGCGGGATGGTGCCCTGGGCAGCGCCCTCGACGGCGCGGTCGGCGTCGAGCATGCCGGCGCCGGTGCGTGCGTCGGGGCCCGGGGTGCCGATGTCGCGCGTGGTGGCGAGCAGGCGCGTCATGAGGTCGTGGCCGTGCAGGCCCAGGCCGACGAGCAGGGCGGCGGTACCGCTGGCGACCGCCGCGGCCTGCGAGGTGCCCGACATCTGGTGGTAGCCGCCGTCGTTCCAGGTCGAGGTGAGGTTCTCGCCCGGGGCCACGAGGCCCATGCCCTGGCCGTAGCTGGAGAACGGCGCGAGCTTGAGGTTGCTGCTCAGGGCGCCGACGCAGAGCGCCTGCTGGGGGAGGATCGGCTCCTCGCAGCGGCCCTGCGCGTCGTTGCCGGCGGCGACGACGACGAGGATGCCGGCGCTGGCCGCGCGCTGCATCGCGGCGGTGACCGGGGCGAGCGCCTGGCTGGCCTGCGACCAGTTCAGCGAGAGGTTGATGATGTCGGCGCCGGCGTCGACGGCGGCGTTGATGCCGGCCGCGACGTTCGCCGCGGTGCCGTTGTTGTCGGCGCCGAGGACGCGGATGGCGAGGATGCGCGCCGCCGGGGCGACACCCGCGCCGCCGATGCCGTTGCCCGAGGCGGCGGCGATCAGCCCGGCGATGTGGGTGCCGTGACCGCTGGGATCGGAGGGGTCGCTGTCGTGATCGACGAGGTCGGGGCCGGCGATGACGCGGCCGGCGAGGTCCGGGTGCGTGAGGTCGACGCCGGAGTCCACCACCGCGACGAGCGCGCCGGCGCCCGCCGGCGTGGAGGGGGCGGCTGGATCGGCGCCGCCGAGGTGGATCGCGTCCAGCGCCCACTGCACGCTGCGCAGCGGATCGGCGGCCGCATTCGCCTGCGCGGCGCCCGGGCCGGCGAGGGCCAGGAGGGCGACGATCGCGGTGGCGAGGAGGGTCCGCATGCAATGGCTATCGGCAGAAAGGCGCATGGTTCTGAGCAGCAAGATGCGCCCGCCGGGGCCAAGCCCGGGGGAAGGTCCAGCAAAGGCAAGGCAAAGCCCGGTAGCCGTGCGACGAATGTCCTGCAACGCGGATGCGAGTTCCTGCAACCGCGATGCGACGATCGGACCACTTCGCGGGCCGTTGGTCTCATCGCGTGTCAGCCTGTCGGCCTGGAGCGCGCCGCCGCGCGCTGCCGAGGCCGCCGTGCAGGCGGGCGAACGCGATCGGGGCGATCAGCACGCTCAGCAGCGCGACGCAGATCAGCGCCGCGCCGAGTGCCTCGTCGATCAGCCCGAGCTGGCGGCCGATCTCCACGCCGGCGACGGTGAGCGTCATCTGTGCGGACTGCAGCGCCCCCGCGGCTGCGCAGTCGCGCAGCGCGAACTCGTCGCGATACAGCAGGGCGGGGATGCCCTTGACGAGGAAGACGGCGACCAGCAGGACGGGCACGAGCGCGAGCGTCGAGCCGGCGTTCAGCAGCGCCGGGATGTCCAGGCGCGCGCCGGTGAGGATGAAGAAGACCGGGATGAAGAAGCCGTAGCCGATCGCGTCGACCTTCACGTGGTAGAGCGGATGCTCGCGACCGACCGCCAGCGACGACACGATCGCTCCGGCGATGAAGGCGCCCAGGATGACCTCCAGGCCGAACTCGCCGGCGAGCGCGACGAAGGCCAGCAGCAGCGCGAAGCTGCCGCGGATGCGCAGCTCGGTGGGCGCGTCGGACAGGCGCTCGACGAGGTCTCCGACGGCGCTTCGCGAGGAGGCGGCGCGCAGGCCCCAGAACAGCGCCATGGCGAGCACGATCAGCAGGGCGATCAGCGCGATGCGCACGCCGGGCGAGTGCGCGTCGGCGGAGAAGAAGATCGTCAGCAGCAGGACCGTGGCGAAGTCGGCGACGGCGGCCGACAGGAACAGGCGCTGCCCGTACTGGCCGTGCAACAGGCCGTGCTCGGTCAGGACCGACAGCACGATCCCCAGTGAGGTCGACGAGATCAGGAACGCCACGAGGGCCGGGCTCGGCAGCAGGCCGTCGATCGACAGGGCCATCGTGATCGCGAACGCGACCGCCAAGCGGATCGCCATCCCGAGCAGCGAGCGCCCGAGCGGCGTGCCGGCCGCCCGCCGGATGCCGCCCGACAGGGTGCCGCGCAGCAGCGAGGGCTCGAACTCCAGGCCGGCGAGGAACAGCAGGAACGCGAGCCCGAACAGAAACAGGAACTCGAGCTCGGCGCCGTGCGGATGGATCAGGCCCGCGCCGCTCGTGCCGAGCGCGATCCCGGCGACGACCTCGCCCACGACGCTCGGGATCCGCGGGCCCGGGAGCACCGCGAGCGCCAGCGGCACGGCGAAGGCCGCGAGCGCCACAACCACGAGCGACCCGAAGTCGACCTTGGCCACGGCCCGGGCGTACCCGCTGCGGCGGCGCTACCCCCGGGTGGCTTTCGCGGCGACGCGCTTTGCGTGCTCGCGCTCCTCCCACTCCTTGGCGAGCGTGCAGACCCCGAAGGCCCACCTGCGCCCCCGGACGACGCGAACGACGTTCAGCGCGAGGTAGGGGACGGCGAGGACGAGGAGGATGATCAGAGCACCGTTCATGGTGGTGTCTACGAGATCGCCGCCGGATCGGATGCCTGAGATGCCCTTCCGCGACCCGCCCGCATACGCCGCCTGGAAGCACCGCGACGTGCGCGAGGGCTTCGAGGTCGTGTTCCTGCACGTCGATGGTGCAGGGCTCCGTCTCGAGGGTCACACGGCTGCCGTCGAGCAGGGCGAGGCGTGGGCGGTCGGGTACGTCATCACGCTGGACGGCGGCTGGGCGACGCGGGCAGTGCGCGTGTGGGGGCGCTCGTCGTCCGGCGCGCATGAGCTGTCGCTGGAGGCGGACGGGGCCGGCAGCTGGCGCGTCGACGGCGCTGCGGCGCCGCAGCTCGACGGCTGCCTGGACGTCGACCTCGAGTCCTCCGCCCTGACCAATGCGCTACCCGTCCACCGCCTCGATCTGGCGGTCGGCGAGGCGGCCGACGCCCCCGCGGCCTATGTCCGCGCGGGCGACCTCGGCGTCGAGCGCCTCGAGCAGCGCTACGTGCGCCTCGACGACGACGGTGACCACCGCCGCTATCACTACGCCGCGCCGCAGTTCGGCTTCGAGGCGCAGCTCACCTACGACGCGTCGGGGCTGGTCCTCGGCTACCCGGGCATCGCGGTGCGGGCCGAGGGCGGCACCGGATGAGCGCGATCGAACGGTGGTGGGCGGCCGGCGAGCGCGTGCCGCTGCGTCTGACCGGCGCCGACCGGATGATCTTCGTGCGGCGGGTCGGCGCCGGCTCGCCGATGACGCTGCTGCACGGTTTCCCGAGCTCGTCGGCGGATTGGGCACGGGTGGCTGGCCTGCTCGCCGATCGACATGCGCTGCTGCTGTTCGACTTCCTCGGCTTCGGCGCGTCGGACAAGCCGGCGGAGCATGACTACTCGCTGCACGAGCAGGCCGATCTCGTCGAAGCCCTGTGGGCTCGCGAGGGAGTGACCGCGACCGCGCTCATGGCGCACGACTACGGCGTGTCGGTCGCGCAGGAGCTGCTGGCGCGTGGTCTCGAAGGCGCGCTCGGCGTCGAGCTCAGCGGCGTGCACCTGCTCAACGGCGGGCTGTACCCCGACCTGCACCGCCCCGTGCCGGTGCAGACGGCGCTGCTGCACCCGGAGCAGGGGCCGCTGATCAGCGAGCACCTCAGCGAGGAGCTGCTGGCCGGCGCGCTGGGATCCACGTTCGCGGCAGGCTTCGATGCGCGGGCCGACAGCGCGGACATCTGGCGGGCGCTGAGCCGCGATCAGGGGCAGCGGATCGCACACCGGCTGATCCGCTACATGCCCGATCGCGAGCGCCACGCCGAGCGCTGGGTCGCGGCGCTCGAGACGACCGGCGTGCCGCTCGCCTTCGTGTGGGGCATGCTCGACCCGATCTCCGGCGCCCACGTCGCCGAGCGCATCCGCGAGCGCCTGCCCGACGCGCCGTTCACGGCCCTGGGCGACGTGTCGCACTGGCCGCCGCTCGAAGCACCCGAACGCGTGGCGGCCGCAGTCCTCGGCGGCTGAGCGTCGCGAGCTGCGTCGTCAGCGGGGCGGGCGCTCGTCGTAGCGCGGATCCACCCGACCGTCGTCGTACTCGGGGTCGGCGTAGCGCGGGTCGGTCGCCGGCGCCGGCGGGGCGTAGCCGTTGGTTGCGACGTAGCCGTCATTGACCACGTAGTCGGCCTGCGGGTCCACCACGTACTCCGGCCGTGCCATCTGCTCGGCGGCGCGCTGGTGCTCGACGCGCAGCGCCTCGGCCTGCATCGGGGCGGCGGTCTGGCGGGCCTGGGCGCGCAGGCGCTGCTCGGCCGCGACGACCTCCTGGGGGTCGGTCGCCTCGGCGTGCTCGATGACCGCCGCGGTCATGGGGTCGCCACGGCGGACGCGCGGGCCCCGGCGGTCCGGCGGGGCGGTGCGCGAGCCGCGCAGGGCGCTCACGCCGCCGGGCCTGCGCTGGACGACCAGGAACACGACGGCCGCGAGCAGGGCGATGATGACGATCGCTACAAGGATTTCCATGAGGGTGATCTACCCGAGGGGGAGCGGGTGCAACCTCGCGTGCGCCGTCGGGCTCTCGGCGCCGGGCTGTCGAAATGCGCGTCGCCCGCTCGTCTCAAGAGACCTCCATCCGGCAACCGACGACGAAAGAGAGGCTCCGCGCATGCTCGGCCGCAAGACCTACACACAGGAAGAGCTCGACAACGCCAGGGCGACCGTCGACCGGCAGCTCGTCGCGTACAAGAGGCTGCGGGAGGCCGCCGACGGCGCGGCCGCCGAGGCGCTCGACGCCTTCGAGCCGCTGTTCTTCAACAACATGATCCTCGCTCTGGACCGCCTCTTCGTTCACCGCCTGCGGTCGGTGACCGGCAAGGACGCCAACCCGCTCAACGAGGTCGAGCTGCTGACGGAGTCGCTCATGAACAACGGCGGCGTCCTGCGCGGCAACAACGTCATCAAGCTCGTCCCCGGCGAGACCGTCCTGAGGCTGAACGTGGGCGACCAGATCGCGCTGGACGCCGACCAGTTCGAGCGGCTCTCAGACGCCTTCCTCGCCGACATCGAGTCGAAGTACGTGTAGCCGGCTTTCGGCGCGAACGGGCGTAGGCTCGCGCCACGCCATGCCCATCTCGCTCGTAGTCGCGACGACGACGGTCGGCGGCGACGCATCCTGGATCGTCGTGCCGGTCATCGTGCTCGTCGTGGTGCTCGTCACCGTCAACGCACGCCGAGCCGGCCCCGGGGGCGCGTTGCAGGAGGCGGGACGGTCGGCGCCGCACGCGGTCGCGAGCGTGATCGGGACGGTGCTCGTGGTGGCGGGCGGCGGGGCGACCGCCGTGACCGCGGGGCTGCTGCCCTTCGCCCTGATCGTCGAGGCGATCGGAGGCCATGTGCTCGGGACGCTGTTCGTCGTCCTGCTCGCCGCGATCGGGACGCTGCTGATCGGAGCCGCCCTGCTGGGCCGTGGGCTGCGTGAGCTGTTGTCGCGGCGGCGCTGATCGGCGGCCTGGGACCTCGAGGCTCTCAGCCGGACAGGCCCCCGCTGCCCGAGCTCGAGCCCGAGCCCGACCCGCCGAGGTCGCTTGCGTCTACGGTCTCGCTCGCGGACGGGATCTTCACGTCGACCTTCGTGCCGAAGTCGTAGAGCTCGATGCGCTGGGTCGTCGTCGAGTGCCGGCCGCCGATGTTCGTCGCGATCTTGTCGGTCATCCGGCGCACGGTGCCGTCGTCGCCGATCCAGACCTCCATCGGCGCGGTGCTGGTGCCCGCGAGCTTGGTGATCTGCTTCATCGACCTGCGGATCGCGTCGCGCTGGCCGGCGGGCGCCGCGTCGGCGACCTTGTCGAAGTCGATCGTCGCCTTGTAGCGCGTGGTCGACGCGCCGCGGACGGTCTCGGTGCCGACCTTCGTGACGTCGCCGCTGGCGGCCTTGAGGTACTGCAGCGCCTGGGTCGGGTCCTGGCCGGCGCCCCGCGTCAGCGCGTTGAAGTCGATCCCGACCGACTTGCCGATCTTCGCGAGGTCGATCTTCAGCCATTTCTTGCCGGCCGGGAGCTCCGAGGCGAACAGCGGCGAGCTCATGTAGAACTTGAAGCCGTCGAGGATCACGTGCTGCTTGTTCGCGCCGCTCGGAAGCGACTCGCCCCCGGGGACCGACGAGAGGTCCATCGTCATCGTCATCTCGCCGCGCTTGCTCTTGCTGTCGAACAGGCCGACGGCGCTGATCGGGATCGAGCCGCCGCTGCCGAGCGACGTCGTCTGATCCATCGACATCCGGACCCCGCCCTTGGCGGTGGTCTTGCTGGCGATGTTCGCGAGCGAGGCCGGCGTCAGCACGGACGGCTGGTCGCTCGACGATCCCCCGCAGGCCGCCAGCCCGGTCGCAGCGGCGAGGAGGGCTACCACGGAGCACTTGCTGAAAGTCATGGTTTCACCATCTGACGGATATGGGGACGCGAAGGTGACGACCGGCAGGGTACGCGCCACGCATCATGTGCCCGCTCGGCTGTGTCGGCAATCGCCGGGCGAGGGGCCTGACTGCCATCGCCGGATAGCGTCCTCGTGCGGTCCGGGGCAGCGGGTACGGCGCGGCGAGCGCGGGCGCAGCTACGCGCGCGAGCCCGCGCGAGCCCGCGCGAGCGAGCCAGCGGCCGACGCGGTGGCGAACGTGCGTCGCACGCGGGGAGTGGATCACCTCGACCGGCTGTAGGCCGGGGTCTTGCACCCCGTCAAACCGACCCTCGCCGGCGCCGAGCAGAACGGGAGCGACGTCGAGCATCGGGACGGTTGTCTAGTCGATGAGGCCGTGACGCAGGGCGGTGGCTACCGCGGCGGCCTTGTCGCAGACGCCGAGCTTGGGGTAGATGTTCTGCAGATGTGTCCTGACCGTGGCGGAGGACACCCCGAGCAGTTCGGCGATCTCGTGGTGCGTCAGGCCGTGCGAGGCGAGGGTCAGGACTTCGGTCTCTCGGGGGGTGATCGAGGTGGGCTCGGCCGCAGCAGCGGCACCGTCGCGTAACGAGAGGCGCCGCGCGTTCGCTCTGGCTCGCTCGGCGGCCCGGCGTGCTCGTGCGGCGGCCTTGCGCTCGGTGACCTCGGCGTCGCCGCGGCCGGCGACGCGATGGCGCTCGGCGCGCTGCTCGGTGTTGGTCGCGGAGCGGTCGAGACGCTCCGCCGTTCTCTCGCATGCCGTGGAGGCGTCGGCGAAGGAACGGGCGGGCATGGCGATCGCCAGCACCGCAGTGATATCCCCGTCGTCGCCGTGCACCGGAATCGCGTCCACGGAGTACGTGTGGCCGTAGCTCGTGAAGATGAACCGGCCCCGCTGGCCGGCCGACGCCGCCGAGTAGTTCTTGATGCACAGCCTTCGGACCGGAAGCGGCATCTCGGAGATCTCGGGGAGTCGGCGGCCGACGAACAGGCCGTCCTCGAACCACGGCAGTCTCATGATGGACTCGCCTTCTGCGGCTTGTACGACGAGGTCGGGATCCATCACGAAGGACGTCGGGTCATGCAGTCTCTGCCGGCGTGGACGGTGAGCGATACGGCCGGCGAGGAAGCCGAGTGCCAGGGCTTCGCTCACGGAGGCGTCGGTGCTGGGCCGGCCGATCAGATGCCCGACGTCATCGGTCATCCCTACGAAGCGCTCGCTGGCCGGCAGCTCGATATCCGCGGTTGCGAGAGCCGCTGCAGCGCCGCCGTGCTCGCGGGCCAGTCCGAGCGCCGACAGCAGGGCGGTTGCGGCGTTCGCGTCGAGATCCATGCCGCCGCTGACGACCCTCGGGCCGCCGACACGGCGCCGCGTCACCCCCGCTGACGAGCGCTTCTTCATCGCATCGGGAGGCTACCTGCTCGGCCCCGGCGGGCGCGGCCTTTCCAGCGCCAATGGGGCGGGCCGGCCGAGGTGGAAGCCCTGGGCGTGGTCGACGCCGAACGCGCGCAGCAGATCCACGGTCTCCTGATCCTC
>JAXDFS010000209.1:0-10470 GCA_034665465.1 Solirubrobacteraceae bacterium | reverse complement strand
CGGCCGTTCAGGATCCCGACAGCCGCTGCTGCCATGATCGGCGGGTGACGCACCGCCGGCTGATGTTGCAGTGCGCGACCGCGATCGCCGGGCTGCTGGTGCTGGCGGGCTGCGGGAGCGGCGCACGTACGGCGACGCAGCCCCCGGCCGCGACCACCGCGGCGGCTCCCGGCTCCGCGGCGACCGGCCGGCGCCTGCGAGGCGCCGACTACTCGCTCAGCATCCCTGCCGGCTGGGGGCAGTCGCGCAGGAACGCCAGGACCGCGACGGTCGACCGCGTCATCACCCACCGCAGCCCGCACGCCGTCGTGGTCATCGCGATGGTCAGGGCCCCCGCCGGCGTCAGCGCGTCCAAGGCACTGCGCGCCCGCGCCCGCCTCGAGCTCGCAGGCGTCGGCTCGACGGCGTCCACCCGCCCGCGCTTCATCACGCTCGCGGGCGAGCCGGCCCTCACCTACCAGTACCGCAGCACGAGTCCCGCCGGAGCCAGGGTCCAGGGCCGCCAGGTGCTGGTCGCCCACGGCGGCAACGTGCACGTCATCGCGCTGACCGCCGGCAGGGCGAAGTTCGCGTCCCTGGACACCGCGCTCGGCTCGATCCTCGGCAGCTGGCGCTGGTCGACCGGCTGAGCCGGCGAGCGGCCGCCCCCTCTACACGGTCGCTACATCTTCGCCTGTGAGCCTGGCTGCGGTCAGTGTTCATCGACGAAAGGACCATTCACATGATCACACGCCTCAAGAGGCTGTTCGTGGCAATCGTGGGCGTTGCGGCGCTTGCGTCCGGCGGGGCGGTCTACGCCAACGCGCAGTCCGCGGCGCCGGCGCCGGCGCCGGCGGCGCAGACGACCTCGGCTGCGGATCCGGCGGACACGCCGGACGCCGCCGATGCCACGGGCGCGGACACCGAGACGGCCGACGGCCCCGGCGAGAAGGCCGACGCGCCGGACGGCCCGGGCGAGAAGGCCGACGCGCCTGACGGCCCGGGCGACAAGGCCGACGGCCCCGGCGACACGGCCGACGCCCCGGACGCCCCGGACGCCGCGGGCGCCCCGGCCGGCCAGTAGCAGCCGCTCGTGCGTGCGGGCACCCCACTGCCCACGGGGTGCCCGCCCGCGTGCTCAGGAGCCGCTCAGCCCCGGCTGCGACGGTGTGTGGCATGCGCCTGCTGATCGTCGAGGACAAGGTCAAGATGGCGGGGCTGCTGCGGCGCGCGATGCGCTCCGAGGGCTTTGCCACCGACGTCGCCGGCTGCGGCGAGGACGCGCTCTGGATGGCGGGCTCCACCCGCTACGACGCGATCGTGCTCGACGTCATGCTGCCGGGCATCGACGGCTTCGAGACGTGCCGCCGCATGCGGGCCGACGAGATCTGGACGCCGGTGCTCATGCTGACCGCCCGCAGCGCCCTGGAGGATCGCGTGGCCGGGCTGGACGGGGGCGCCGACGACTATCTCCTCAAGCCGTTCGAGGTGCAGGAGCTCGCCGCGCGCCTGCGCGCGCTCATCCGCCGCCGCCCGCACGCGCGGCCGGCCGTGCTGCAGGTCGGCGACCTGCAGCTGGACCCGGCGACCCAGCGCGTCTGGCAGGACGGCGTCGCGGTCGCGCTGCCGGGCAAGTGCCTCGCGCTGCTGCACGCCTTCATGCGCCGGCCCGGCGACGTGCTGTCGCGCTTCGAGCTGCTCGAGGCCGCGTGGGACGGCGCCTACGAGAATCGGTCAAACGTCGTCGACCAGCACGTGCGCATGTTGCGCGAGCGCATCGGCTCGGACAGCATCGAGACGGTCCGCGGTCGTGGCTACCGGCTGCGTGAGAGCGTGCCGTGCTGACGCGGCTGCCGGTCCGCTGGCGCCTGACGCTGGCGTTCGCGGCGGTGATGGCGATCGTGCTCGTCGCGACGGGACTGTTCGTCCACGCCCGGCTGGCGACGAGCCTCGACGCGTCGATCGATCGCAGCCTTCGCTCGCGCGCGGCGGATGTCGCCGCGCTGGCGCAGCAGTCCGAGCACGGGCTGGCGGAATCCGACGCGGGGGCCGGCCGGCGCGTTCCCGCCCTCGCCCAGCTCATCGACGCACGCGGCCGGGTGGTCGACCGCACAGGTGGCCTGCCCGCACAGCCGCTGCTCGCGCCCGCGGCGCTCGCCCGCGCGCGCTCCGGGCGTCAAGACGTGCGTGAGACGCGGTTGCGCGGCGAGCCCGTGCGACTGATCGCCGAGCCGGTCCGCGCCCAGGACCAGCGCATGGTGGTGATCGTCGGCGCGTCGCTGGCCGATCGCGAGCGGGCGCTGGACAACCTCGCCGGCGTGCTGCTGATCGGGGGCCCGGCCGCGCTGCTGCTCGCCTCGCTGGCGGGCTATCTGCTGACCGGCGCCGCGCTGGCCCCGGTCGAGGCGATGCGACGCCGCGCAGCGGACTTCTCGGCGCACGACCTCGGCCAGCGCCTGCCTGCCGCCGGCGGCGACGACGAGCTCGGCCGGCTCGGGCGCACGCTCAACGAGATGCTCGAGCGCGTCGACGCAGCAGTCGCCCGCGAGCGCACCTTCGTCGCCGACGCCAGCCATGAGCTGCGCAGCCCGCTCGCCATGCTGCGCACCGAGCTCGATCTCATCGGCCGAGAGGGGGCGACGGGAGCGGCGCTGCGACAGGCGGTGGGCTCGGGGATCGAGGAGACCGATCGGCTCAGCCGGCTCGTCGACGACCTCCTGCTGCTCTCGCGCGCCGACGACCGCCGGCTCGCCCTGCGAGTGCGGCCGGTGCCCGCTGCGGACCTGCTGCGCGCCGCCGCCGACCGCGCCGGCGACCCGCGCGTCGGGGTGGGCGCAACAGACGGCGCTGCGGTGCTCGCCGATGCCGAACGCGTCGGCCAGGCGCTCGACAACCTGCTCGCCAACGCGCTGCGCTACGCCGACCGGCGGATCGTGCTCGAGCTGCGAGCGCGCGGCCGCAGCGTCGAGTTGCACGTCGTCGACGACGGCCCGGGGTTCCCGGCCGGCTTCCTGCCCCGGGCGTGGGAGCGCTTCGCCCGCGCGGACGCCGGGCGGACAGAGGACGGCACCGGCCTGGGGCTTGCGATCGTCCGCACGATCGCCGAGTGCCACGGGGGCGCCACGGGCGCGCGCAACGCGGCGGCCGGCGGCGCGGACGTCTGGATCACGCTGCCCGCGACGGCCGCCGGGCGACAGCCCGTCAGCACCCCGGCGAGCGGGGCGGACGACCCGGCGATGCGCGCAGGACCACACAGCCAGGATCTCGCACCGTCACGTCCATGAATCCGTCGCGCCGGCGGGCGATGCCCACCCCGGCTCCGCCGTTCCAATAGCGCGACCAGCGCACCCGCAGCACGACGGTGCCGGGCGATGCCGCGCGCATCGTGATCTCGTTGACGCCGAGGCGCGTCACGCGGGCGCCGCTGGCAAGCGGTCGTGGCGCGTCGACGGCGTACAGGCGCCAGGCGCGCGAGGCCCAGACGAGCCGCAGACCGGCCGCCCCGCCGCGCACGAGCTGCTCCTCGGCTCGACCCCAGCGCTCCTTGGGCGCACGCGACAGCGCAACGAAGCGGACGGCGTTGAAGCGCAGCCAGCGCAGGTAGCTCGCGGCGCGCAGATGCGGTCCGTAGAACAGCCCGTTGCGCTTGCGGTCGAGCTGTGACTCCCAGCCGCGCGCGAGCGGGTAGCGCTCGGCGACGTAGGCCGACTCCCACCTCGTCGCACTCGGGACGACCTCGACGCGGCCGGGCGTCTGCTGCCGGCTCTGCAGCTGTGTCAGCAGGGGCGCGTAGTAGGCGGGGCGCGTCTCGGGCGCGTCGAGGCTCTTCGCGATCTCCGTCGCGGGCGCGAACACCAGCCATGCCGCTGCCGCGATCGCCACCGCCGCCAGGTGATAGCCGGTGAGCCGGCGCCGCGCCATGAGCGCGATCGGCACCGCGAACGCCACGCCGAGCCGCGAGATGTTGCTGCCCATCGGGGTCGGCAGCAGCCAGCTCGCACCCGCAGCGAGCGCGTACGCGAGCAGCGCCCGCCGCGCCAGCACGGCATCGCGGGCGAGGCACAGCCGCAGCGCGAATGCGATTGCGATCGCGATCGCTGCTGCGGCGGTCGAGTAGGGCTGGGCTCCGCCGTCGCCGAACAGCAGCGAGCTGCCGACCGTCACCGTGCCGGCACAGGCGGCGACTGCGAGCATCGCGTCGCGGCGCTGCACGCTCCACCAGACGGCGATCGCCATCCCGAGAAACAGCCCGGCCACCGGGCTGGCGGCCGCGCTCACGGCTCCGAGTACGCACGCGAGGAGCGTGTGCTGCCCGCGCACAAGCGCCAGCACCGCCAGGACGGCGAACGCCAGTCCGACCGAGTAGGTCACGCGCCCGATCAGCAGATCGCCCGCGGCCGCCCAGGCGACCCACGCCGTCGGCCACATGGCGGCACCCGGGCGCAGCGTGCGGGCGATCGCGGCGAACGCCGCCGTCGTGGTGGCGGCCGCGATGGCGCCTGTCACGCCGATGCCCGCCTCGGCCATGAGCCACGGCGTGAGGAGGCTGTAGCCGGGCAGCTGATGGCCGCCGAACCAGTTGTTGTCCCACAGGATCCAGCCCGCCCGGTCAAAGAGCCCGGTTCGGTAGAACTGCGCCGCGAGGTCGGCGGTGTGCGGCTGCAGCACCGTCCAGGCGACGACGACGACCGCGCTCGCGAGCAGCGAGATCAGCGCGGGCGCGCCACGCTCATCGATCCGCCGCGCGGAGGCAGTCGACAGCACGGTGCCCACAATGCCTCGTCGACCTGACCGCGGCCTGAGCACAACGAGTTCGTAACGTGCTCGCGTCCGCCGCTACAGGTCGCGCAGCTCCTCGATCGCGGGTCGGCGCAGCGCCCGCAGCGTCAGCACGCCGGCGGCCGCGACCGCGCCCACCGTGAGCGCCAGGACGAGGCCGAGGTAGGCCCAGGGGATCGCCAGGGCGTCGGGCGGCGGGTCGAAGACGCCTGTCAGGACCTTGACGAGCATGTCGGTGATCCCGGCCGCGATGAGCGTCCCGAGCAGCAGGCCGCCCACGGTGACGAACGCCGACTCGCCCCAGACGAACGCGCCGAGCTGACGGCCGCGGGCGCCGAGCGCGCCGGCGATCGCAAACGAGCGCCGGCGCTCGCCGAAGCCGAGGCCGAGGGCCAGGCCGGACGCCGCGACCGCGAGGATCAGCGCGAAGCCCAGCTCGACGCGCGTCAGGCCGCTGAGCTCGACGGCGGTGAGGTTCGAGCCGATGACGCGGCGCTGCGTGACTTCGGTCACCGCCGCGCTCGTGCCGACCTGCCGGCGGATCGCGGCGGCGACGGTGGCCGGGTTCGTGCCGTCGGTCTGCACGAGGAAGGTGCCGACCGCGTCGCTGCCGGTCGCCCTGGCGATGTAGGACTGGTTGGCGATCAAGAACGAGTCCTTGGGCGCCGTCGGGAACTCCTTCGCGACACCCACGTAATGGAAGGAGACGGTCTTCAGCTGCTTGGTGACGCCGTCCTGCAGGCGCAGGCGCACGGTGGCGCCGGGATGCAGCTGGAAGTCCTTGACGGTCTCCTGGGAGACGAGCAGGTTGTCGGGGCGCCGGGCGAGCGTGGCCATCAGCTGCTTCGCCGTCCCGCCGGCAAACCAGCCGTTCTGGAGCTTGCCGGCGGACAGGATCGATGCCGGGCGCACGCCGTAGAGGTCCTGCAGGTCTGCGCCGACGTAGACGAAGCGGTGCTGCAGCGGCTCGATGCTCCTGACGCCGGGCACCCTTGCCAGCGCCGCGGCGCCGCCCGGCCCGACGACGGTGCCCGGCGACTCCACGACGCTGACGTCGGCGCCGTTGCTCAGGCGCGCGTCGGCCTCGGCCTGCTGCTGGTAGGTGGCGTTGAAGACGGCGGTCGAGCCGGCGAAGGCGGCGGTGAGCGCGACGAGCGTCACGGCCCCGGCGAGCATCCGCCGCCGGCGCCCCATCATGGCCGCGACGGTCGGCGCGAGCTGGCCGCCGATCGGCCGCAGCAGGGCGGCGAGCGGGGTGCGGCCGCGGACGAGGCCCAGGTCGGCGAGGCGGTAGGCCAGCAGGCCGGCCCCGATCCAGCCCAGGACCGGCGCCGCCAGGGCGTACCAGTTGACGGAGATCTGGGGCACGCCCTCGGGGGCGAGCACGAGGTTGTATCCGTTGCGGGAGGCCTGCCAGTAGACGAGGGCGGAGCCCGCGAGCGCGATGAAGTCGACGCCGTAGCGCGCCCACCAGGGCGCGCGGTCGCGGCGCCCGACCGTGGCGCGCTGGCCGGCCACGGTCAGCGAGCGCGCGTCGCGCCACGCGGGGAGGGCGATCGCCGCGGCCGCGATCGCGAGCCCGGCGAGGGCGGCGCCGCCGGCCCACAGCAGCGCCGCCGACGTGGAGGCGCCGAAGCTCGTCGTGCCGAACGTCGTCGACCCGATCACGAGCGCCGCGCCGAGGCCGAGCGCGACGCCCGCGCCGCCGGCCAGCGCGGTCTCGCCGAGCGCGATGCCGACGAGGCGGCCCGTCGATGCGCCGCGGGTGCGCAGCAGCGCGGCGTCGCGCCGGCGCCGGCCGGCCCCGGCCGAGGCGATCGAGGCGGTCACGAGGCCCGCCAGGATCGCCCCCGGGACGCCGAGGAAGAGAAACAGCAGCTGGGCGTACAGCGCGTCCTTGCGGGCCTGATCGAGCGCGGTGCCGAGGTTGTCGCCGACGACGCCGGTGCCGGCGAGCGTCGTCTCGAGGTTGCGGGCGTTCCCGGCGACCTGCGCGAACGCCGCGCTCGGCGATCCCGGCAGCGTGCGCGACAGCGACGCGTGGACCTGTTCGACGACGAGGTCGGGGCGGGCCTTCGCCAGCGGCGTCTCGAGCTTCGCGAAGGTCGCGCGCGGCAGCAGGATGACGTTGTCCGGCGGTGCCTGGGGCTGGGCCCCGGCGGGTGCGCCCACCTGCTGGAAGAACGAGTCGGCCTGGGGCATCTCGACGACCCCGGCGATCCTGACCTTCGCCGCCGGCAGGCCGGTGCGCCCGATGCTGACCGTGTCGCCGGGCCTGGCGTGCAGGTTCGCGGCCGTCTGCTGGGCCAGCAGCACGCCCGACCCGGACCCCGACAGGGTTCGCAGCGCACCCGGGAAGGTGGCGCCGTAGCCGGGCGGTAGGGCGACGACCCTGCCCGGACCGGTCTGCTGCGTGCTGGCGCCGGTGGTCGTCTGCAGGCCGGTCGTGTCCGCGATCGCGACGGGCTGTGCGGCGATCACGCCGGCGAAGCTGCGGACCTGGCGCAGGAGCTTGGCGGCATCCGCGCCCTTGGCGCCCTGCACCTGCCAGTCGACGGCGACGCCCGCGCCGGCGCGTGCCGTCATCTTCGAGGTCGAGGCCGACAGGAAGGTGCCGATCGACGCCAGCAGGGCGACGCCCACGCCGACGCCGAGCGCGGTCGCGAGGATGCGCCCGCGGCGATGGGCCAGCAGGCCCCCCAGCCAGGTCAGCGTGACCATGAGCGCTCCTCGGGGGCGTCCGGGAGGGGCTCGCTTGTGCTCGCGGGCGCGCCCGTCAGGCGGCCGGAGTGCATCTCCCAGCGGGCGGCGAAGCGCTCGGCGACCGTCGGGTCGTGCGTCGCGACGACGAGCGCGGCGCCGGCGTGCGCGGCGGCGTCCAGCAACACGTCGACCACGGCCGCGCCGTTGGCGCGGTCAAGCTGGCCGGTCGGCTCGTCGGCCAGGATCAGGATCGGCGCGCCCGCCAGCGCCCGCGCGACCGCGACGCGCTGCGCCTGGCCGCCCGAGATCTCCTCGGGCAGCTTGTCGGCGAGCTCGCCGAGGTCCAGCAGCGCGAGGGCCTCGTCGGCGCGGGCGCGCGCAGCGACGTCGCGCAGCCCGTCGAGCACGAGCGCCAGCGCGACGTTCTCGCGCACGGTGAGATCGGGCAGCAGGCTCGGCCCCTGGAAGATCACGGCCACGCGGCCGGGCGCCAGCTCGTCGCGCCGGCCGATCGCGGGCCAGCTGATCTGGCCGTGCGTCGGGGAGTCGAGGCCGGCCATCAGGTGCAGCAGCGTGGACTTGCCCGAGCCCGATGGGCCGACGAGCGCGATCCGGTCCTCCCGGCGCACCTCGCAGTCGGTCGGCGCGAGGGCGACGGTGGCCGCGCTTGCGTGGCCGTAGGTGCGGTCGACGCCGCGGCACAGTACGAGCGGCGGGTGCTCGCTCATGTCGTTGCCGCCTCGATGCGGCCGTCGCGCAGGCGGATCTCGCGGTCGGCGACCGCCGCGACCGCCGGGTCGTGGGTGACGATGAGCACGGCGGCGCCGGCGGCCGCGCGCTCGCGCAGCAGTGTCAGGACGCGGTCGGCGGTGATGTCGTCGAGCTCGCCGGTCGGCTCGTCGGCGAGCAGCACCGGCGGGTCGTTGGCGAGTGCGACCGCGAGCCCGGCGCGGGCCAGCTCGCCGCCCGACAGCTGCGAGGGACGGGCGTTGCGCCGCGACGAGATGCCGCAGCGCTCGAGGACCTTCGTGCGCCAGGCGTCGCCGGTCGACGCGTCGCCCAGGCGCTGCGCCAGGGCGACGTTGGCGTCCACCGAGAGGTGCCCGACGAGGTTGGCGCTCTGGTAGAGCATCCCGAGCTTGCGGGCGCGCAGCGCGGCGCGCTGCTCCTCGGGCCGGCGCGAGAGGCGCTCGCCGTCGACGCTGACCATGCCGCCGTCGGGCTCGTCGAGCCCCGCCAGGCAGGCCAGCAGCGTGGACTTGCCCGAGCCGGAGGGCCCGGTGACCGCCACGACCTCGCCCGCCGAGACGGCGATCGAGACGCCCTGCAGCGCGAGCGTCTCGTCGTCGCCGGCATGAAAGAAGCGATACAGGCTGTCGGCCTGCAGCAGCGCGCTCATCGCATGTACCGCAGCGAGTCGGTGACGATCTTCCAGGGATCGACGTTGTCGGCGCCCTGGGGACCCGAGAGCGTGAGCACGACGCGCTCGCCGTTGTGGAAGAACACGTAGCGCTCGACCGCATCGGTGCGGGCGTTGCCGGTGACGGGATCGGGCGCGGAGCGCGCCAGATACGTGAGGCGCACGCCCCTGCCGGCGGTGCGGCTGACGGTGGACACGCTGCCCGCCTTGAAGCCGGCGACGCTCCTGGCGAGCTTGGGCAGCTCGGTGCTGCGCGCGATCGCCGGGGTCAGCGCCGCCGGCGCCGGGACGGCCTGCATCTGGATGCGGTTGAGCTTGTCGGTGAACGACGTCAGTCCTCCCGCGCCGGCGGTCCGCGACCAGCCCTCGGGCACCTTGACCGAGTACGCCGCCCCCGGCGGGTGGTAGGCGACGTACGCCTGGTTGTCGGGAATGTCCCCGGCGGGGCTGACCTCTGGCCCGTTGGGGTCGACGCCGGTGGTCGCCGAGCCCGCGGTCGATCCCGAGGAGCTCGAGGGGGAGGAGGATCCGCAGCCGGCGCCCCCGAGGGCAAGGGTGGCGAGGCCGGCGATGACTGCGGTTCGGGTGCGCATGAGGCCTCCGGAGCGGATGGGAGCGGGCATCTGCTCGGCACCGTAGGCGCGGCATGTCACGGTCCGGTCTCGCCGAGGTCAATGCCCGGTCAAAGTTGTGAGAGCCCGGCGCGCGGCCCGCTACGGTCAGCCCGGTGAGCTCCGGGCGGATCCTGGTGGTCGAGGACGACGACGCGATCGCCGCCGGTCTCGTGCGGGTGCTCGACAGCCAGGGCTACGCGGTGCAGCGCGTGAGCGCCGGGCGTCCCGCGCTGGAGGCGGCGCAGGAGGGCGTCGGCCTCGTCCTCCTGGACCTCGGGCTGCCCGACGTCGACGGCATCGACGTCTGCCGGCGCCTGCGCGCGACGCACCCCGAGCTCGCGATCCTGATCCTCACGGCCCGCGACCAGGAGCTCGACATCGTCGCGGGCCTCGACGCCGGGGCCGACGACTACCTCGTCAAGCCCTTCAAGCTCGGGGAGCTGCTTGCGCGCGTGCGCGCGCACCTGCGGCGGGCCGCCGCGGCGTCCGCCCCCGACGAGCCGGAGCCCGCGATCGAGGTCGCCGGCGTGCGGATCGACCCGGCGTCGCGGCGCGTGCACCGCGACGGCGAGGAGCTGGCGTTGCGGCCCAAGGAGTTCGACCTGCTGGCGCTGCTCGCCGCCAGCGCCGGGCGGGTCGTCACCCGCGAGCGGATCATGCGCGAGGTGTGGGACACGGAGTGGATGGGCTCCACCAAGACGCTCGACAACCACATCCTCACGCTGCGCGCCAAGCTCGGCGACGGCGCGATCACGACGCTGCGCGGCATCGGCTACCGCCTGGAGACGTGACCCCGTGCGCCGGCGCCTGACCGTCGCGATCGTCATGGTGGCGGCGGCGGCCGTGGTGCTGTTCGCGCTGCCCCTGGCGATCGTGCTGCGAGACGGCTACCGCGACCAGGAGCTGCTGCGCCTGCAGCGCGACACCGTCGCCGCCGCGCGCGCGATCGACCTCGGATCCTCCGGCGGCGACCGC
>JAXDFS010000208.1:0-6148 GCA_034665465.1 Solirubrobacteraceae bacterium | reverse complement strand
CGTTGGCCTCGGCGGCGGACTCGTCGAACTCGCCGAGCTCCTCCTGGATCGCCTTGAGCTGCTGGCGCAGGATGAACTCGCGCTGCGTGCGGTCCATGTCGGACTGCACCTGGCTCTGGATCTCGGTCCCGATCGAGATGACCTCCAGCTCGCGGGCGAGCACCTCGGTCAGCCTGCGCAGGCGCCGCGCGACGTTGGTCTCCTCCAGCAGCGCCTGCTTCTCGTCGGTGGGCAGCCGCAGCGAGCCGCTGATGAGGTGGCTCAGCGCGCCGGCGTCCTCGACGTTGGCGACCGCGATCTGCAGCTCCTCGGGCAGGTAGGGGACGGCCTCGACGATCTGCGAGAACGTCTGCTGGACGTTGCGCATGAGCGCCGTCAGCTCGGGGCTCTCCTCGACGACGTCGGGCAGCTCGGAGATGTCGGCGACGAGGTAGGGCTTCTCGGTCGCCCAGCCGTCGACGTGGACGCGCTGGGCGCCCTGGACGAGCAGGCGCAGCGTGCCGTCGGGGACCTTGAGCATCCGCGCGATGACGCCGACGACGCCGACGTCGTAGAGCTCGTCGGGGCCGGGCTCGTCGAGGTCGGGCTGGCGGCTGGCGAGCATGACCAGCATGCGGTTGCCGGCGAGCACGTCGTTGACGAGCGCCACCGAGCGCTCCTGGCCGATCGCCAGCGGCGTCAGCGTGTCGGGGAACGGCACGGTCTCGCGCAGCGGCAGGACCGGCAGCGACGCGGGCAGCTCCTGGCGGATGCCGACCTCGACCTCGCGCGCGCCGGTGCCGTCGCTGACGACGTCGATCATGTCCCCGGCCCGCCGTCGGAGGCGTCGCCGTCGTGCCCGCGCTCGATCGGCACCGTCCGCGTGCGCGCGTCGGGATCGGCGAGCGGCAGCTCCACGCGCAGGATCCCGTCGCGGTAGCTCGCCTGCGCAGCCTCGGCGACGACCTCGGCGCCGAGCGCGATCGTTCGCCGGAAGGGGCCGTGCTCGATCTCGAGCTGCTGGTAGACGCGGCCCTCGGCGTCGGACTCGCGGCGGTGGCCGGTGAGGGTGAGCTCGCGCCCCTGGATCTCGAGGCCGAGGTCGCCGGCGTCGATGCCCGCCAGCTCGGCGTGGACGATGGCGCGCGGCGGGTCGTCGGCGTAGAAGACGTCGACCGCCGGCGAGAAGCCCGTGCGCCGCGAGGTGAGGCCCACGCTGCCGAAGACGTCGCCGAACAGCTCGTCCATCTCGCGGCGCATTCGCTCGAAGTTCGCGAAGAGATCGCGCTCGCGGGCCATGCGAGCCAATCTACCCCCTCCGACTACGGGGTCACACCGCGTACCGGGCTCCCGCCTCGGCCACCTCGACGGGGCCCGCGTAGGCCCGCTGCGCCTCGGCCAGCGCGCGGCCGGCGTCCAGCTCGTCGGAGATGTGCGTCAGGACGAGCCGCGTGGCGTTGGCACGCGTCGCGTGCTCGCCCGCCTCGCGCGCGGTGAGGTGCCCGCGCGGCTCCCCGGTCTCGGGCTCGGCGAGCGTCGATTCGAGCATGAGCAGATCGGTCTCGGCGGCGAACGCGCAGAGCGCCTCGCTGGGCCCGTGGTCGGAGCCGAACGTGAAGCGCTCTCCAGCGGCGGAGCTGACCTCGACGGCGTTGGCCGGGACGAAGTGCGGCACCGCCGCGAAGCGCAGCCGCAGGCAGCCGACGCGCTCGGGCTGCGCGACGTCGTACTCGCGCACCGCGAAGGCCTGCTCGACGACGTCCTCCTGCCCGCCGGCGCTCGTGATCGCGCGCAGGATCTCGCGGCCGCCCGGGGGCAGCAGCAGCTCCGGGCGCGCGCTGTGCTCGCGCGGCGCGTAGGACAGCGCGCACGCGTACGGGATCAGGTCGATGAAGTGATCGGCGTGCATGTGCGAGATGACGACGCCGTCGACGGCGGTGTAGTCGCGCTGGCAGCGCAGGCGGCCGAGGACCCCGCTGCCGCAATCCAGCAGCAGGCAGGTGGTCGCGTCGTCGTCCTCGACGAGATAGCCACTGCATGCGCCTCCGGCGTCGGTCCACGACGGCGACTTGCCCAGCACGGTGATGCGCACCGAGGGGACTCTACGGGGGCGGGCCCCCGGGGCCGCCATACCCGCGAGTTCAGGACGCGTGCAGCGCGGCCTGCTCCTGCGCGCTGGGGAACGCCCACGCGGCCTGCGTGCGGCGCTCCTGGCGGAAGCTGAAGCGCAGCTGCTGCGGCGGGCGCAGGCCCTCCGGGCTGTCGGGGCGAAACGTCGCGCAGGGCTCGCCGAGCTCCAGCGCACACAGCAGGTTGCAGTGAAAGAAGCAGTCCTCGCACGCAGCCTTCTTCGTCCTCGTCGCGACCTTGCCCATGCTCCCCGTCCACCCCTCGTCGATGCCGTTCGGACTGGGGCAATCCCACCATGCGGCGGCACCCCTCTTCAAGGGGTCGCGGAGGGTCGTTTCCGCTCGTGACGAGTTTTTGGATCGCGGGCGCCCGCAAATGGCGGACGAAAAACTGCTCTCCCCCGAGGAGGTTGGAGGCATGCAGATCTCGCTCCCCCACGCACTGCCCTTCCCGCTCTTTCGGACAGATTTCCTAGAAGCGCACGGCGGGGCGGACGCGATCGCGTCCCACGTCCGCGAGCGACGGGCAGCCGGTGAGCGCCATGACCCGGCGCAGGTCCTCCGCGAAGGCCGTGACGACCGCGTGTACGCCCGCCTCGCCACCGGTCGCCAGCCCCCACGCGTACGGGCGCCCGACGAGCACGGCGGCGGCACCGAGCGCGAGCGCGCGCAGCACGTCGCCGCCATCGCGGATGCCGCCGTCGACGAGCACCGGCACGTGGCCCCGCACGGCCTCGACGACCTCGGGCAGGGCGACGGCGGTCGGGACGCAGCCGTCGAGCTGGCGCCCGCCGTGGTTGGAGACCACGATCCCGTCGGCGCCGGCGTCCAGCGCGAGCACCGCGTCCTCCGCCGTCAGCACGCCCTTGACGAGCACCGGCAGCCCGGACGCGGCGCGCACCCAGGCGACGTCGGCCCAGGTCAGCGTCGCGTCCCAGCCGCCGACGGGCTTGGTCTCCGCCGGGACGTCGTAGCCGAGGTGCGACGTCAGGCTGACGCCGTCGGGAAACGCGTGCGCCGCGTGACGCAGCTCGCGCTCGCGGCGGCCGCCGACGGGCATGTCGATCGTCAGCAGCACCGCACCGAAGCCGTGCGCGGCGGCGCGCGCGAGCACCTGCGCGCTGTGCTCGCGGTCGCCGGCCACGTAGAGCTGAAACCACAGCGGCCCCGGTGCGGCGGCGGCGACCTCGGCGAGGTCGGTCGTCGCGCGCGAGGACAGGCAGTAGACGGTTCCCGCGGCGCCGGCCGCGCGGGCGGCCCCGCATTCGCCGTCCTCGTGCAGCAGGCGCTGGGCGGCCATCGGCGCCAGCAGGATCGGCATCGCGAGCTGCCGGCCGAGCAGCGTGCACGACGTGTCGACGGCGCTCACGTCGACCATCAGCCGCGGCCGGATCCAGAGCGCGCGCCAGGCGGCCTCGTTGTCGGCGATCGTCTGCTCGCCGCCGGCGCCGCCGTCGTAGTAGTCGAAGGTCTGCTCGGTGAGCGACCCGCGTGCCTGCTCTCGGAGTTTGTGCAAGAGCTCCATGGGCGACGATGGTACGTCCATGCGCATCCTGCTCACCGGCGCCAGCGGCTCGATCGGCTCCGCGCTCGCCCCGGTCCTGCTGCGCGCGGGTCACGAGCTGCGCGGCTTCGGGCGCGATCCGGCGCGGGTCGCGCTCGACATCCCGGTCGTCCGCGGCGACGCCATCACAGGCGCCGGCCTGGACGAGGCCCTCGACGGGATCGAGGTCGCCTACTTCCTCATGCACTCGATGGAGGGATCGGGCGCCGGCTTCGAGGCGCGCGAGCGGGCGGCCGCGCGAAGGTTCGTCGCCGCTGCGCAGGGGGCGGGCGTGCGGCGGGTCGTCTACCTCGGCGGCATCGTCCCCGAGCGGCGCGCGCTGTCGCGCCATCTGCACAGCCGCCTGGAGGTCGAGCGCCTCCTGCTGGAGGGGCTGCCCGAGGCCGTCGCGCTGCGCGCCTCGATCGTCATCGGCGCGAGCTCGCGCTCGTTTCGCTTCCTCGTGCGCCTCGTCGAGCGCATGTCGGTCCTGGCGCTGCCAGCCTGGCGCGAGCACCGCACGCAGCCGATCGACGTTCGCGACGTGCGGGCCTTCCTCGCCGCCGCCGCGACGACGCCGTACGCCGACGGCGGGCTGTCACTCGACATCGCCGGGCCCGACGTCCTGAGTTACGGGCAGATGATCGAGCGGATCGCCGACCTCATGCTCGTCCGGCGCCCCGCGCTGCGCCTGCGGCGCGACGCGACGCCGATCGTCGCTCCGATCGCCGCGGCGATCGCGGGCGAGGACCCGGGCTTCATCGGTCCGCTCATGGAAAGCCTGTCCGGTGACCTGCTGCCGCGCGACGACCGCGCGCCGGCCCTGCTGGGAGTGCGGCTTCACCCCTTCGACCGGGCGGTCGAGCGCGCGCTGCGCGACTGGGAGACGGGCGAGCAGCTGCGCGCCCGCTAGGTTTGCGCCCGTGTCCGTCGTCGTCGCGAACATCGACATCGCCGCCTCGATCGACGAGGTCTGGGAGAAGATCATGGACCCCGCCTGCATCCAGCAGTGGGTGACGATCGTCGACAGCATCGACTACGCCGACCGGGGCCCGCTGCGGCCCGGGTTCCGGATGGACCAGACGCTGCACCTGCGCGGCGTGCGCTTCAAGGTGCGCTGGACGATCACCGAGCTCGACGCCCCGAACTTCGCCCGCTGGGAGGGCGCCGGCCCCGCGCGCTCGACGGCGGTCATCGAGGACCGCCTCACCCAGCACGACGGTCACACTCGCGTCGACTATCGCAATGAGTTCCGCACGCCGCTTGGACCGCTCGGCGCGGCGGCGTCGCGGGTGATCGTCGGAGGGATCCCGCACAAGGAGGCGAATGCGTCCCTGCGACGGCTCAAGGAGATTCTGGAAGTCTCACGCTGACCGCGGCTTCGTGCATTGACGCCGCCGTCCGCGCGATTGGGTAAGCTCGCCGATGTTAATGTCACTAATAGCCTGACGGGGAGACGTACATGGCTGACTTCCTTGATGAGAAACGAAATGAGATCGACGCGCGGCTGAAGGAGCTCAAGCCGCTCGTCGAGGAGTACCGGCGGCTGGAAGCCGCAGCAGCAGCACTTGACGGCGTGCCCGTGCACAGCAACGGCAACGGCAACGGCAGCGCCGGCAACGGATCTGGAAGTGCGCGACGGGCGACGGCACGCGTGAAGGCAGCGGGTCGCAGCCGCGGCGCGGGCGCAGGTACCGGGCGGCGCGGGCGGCCGAAGGGCAGTGGCACGCGCGGCGCCGAGGCGCTGGCGCTGGTCAAGGCCAGCCCCGGCATCACGATCCCTGAGATCGCCGAGAAGATGGGCATCAAGCAGAACTACCTCTACCGCGTGCTGCCGGGCCTGGCCGACGACGGCCTCGTCAAGAAGGACGGCCGCGGCTGGCATCCCAAGGAAGCCGCCTGAGGTCAGTCCGATCGGAGCCGGGATGGGTGGCTGCCCGGCTCCGAGACCAACCGTAAGTAAGGACCCGTTCTCGAACGGGTCCTTACTTTTAGGTTAGATCAAACCGAGCTGCTGAACCGCAGCGCGCTCGTCTGTCAGTTCCTTCACCGTTGCGTCGATCTTCGCCTGGGCGAAGTCACCGACCTCGAGGCCCTGGACGATCTCGTACGCGCCGCCCGTGCAGTTCACGGGAAAGCTCGAGATGATGCCCTCGGCGATGCCGTAGGAGCCATCGGAGGCGACGGCCATCGAGCGCCGCCCGTCGGCGCCGGCCACCCAGTCGCGGACGTGGTCGATCGCCGCGTTGGCCGCCGACGCCGCGGAAGACGACCCGCGCGCCGCGATGACCTCCGCGCCGCGCTTGCCGACGCGCGGGATGTACTCGTTCTCGTACCACTCCATGTCGACCTTGTCGGCGGCGCGCTCACCATCGACTGTCGCGTTGAACAGGTCGGGGAACATCGACGGCGAGTGGTTGCCCCACACGACGAGATCCTGGACGGCGTCGACGCCGACGCCGAGCTTCTGCGCGAGCAGCGCGATCGCCCGGTTCTG